>JAFGQJ010000322.1 GCA_016935715.1 Spirochaetales bacterium | reverse complement strand
TGCCTCGCGCTCGGGGGAATATCAGGCGCGCAGATCAGCTTTGACAGTCCCGACCTCAGTGCGGAAAATCTGCTGCTGTTCGAAGTTCGTACGGACAGCCCCCACTGGGGCGCCCACGATACCCTTTTCGTTACGGATCTGGAGACCCGTTCCCTTGCCCAGCTGACGCATTTCCCCGAACGGCTCACGTATCTGGCGGGGATGGAGGTCCTGCAGCTCCAGAATCGCTTCGGCGTGTTTCACAGCGACGCCACACTGGGGAATTTCCGGCCCTCCCTCCTTTTCCCCTCGTTCATCCAGGATCAGAAGATTCTCCAGGGCGGCTTGAGCCCGGTCAATGCTTCGCCCAACGGCCGCTACCTGCTGTACCTGGAGGGACGCTCCCCCGCTTTCGGCGAGCTGTATTTCATCGATCTGGACGGCGGCGAGCGATACAGGGTGTCCGAAGGCATAGCGATCGATCTGGCCGCAACTCCAGCCCTCTGGGCGCCGGATTCCAGCTTTTTCGTCTACAGCAAGAACGGAACGATCTACTACATGTCCGTGCGGCAGCTTACCGGCCGCAGCGAGCTGCCCGAAGAGTACCGCCAGATCGGGGAGGGCCGGATCGGAAACATGAGTCCCGGAGGTAGAAACTCCCTCTACTACCTCAAGGGGTCTTTGGTTTACGAGCTGGACAGTGCCGAGTTGTTTACCCGTGCCCTGTATCGAGGCTACCTGGACATCGGTCACCTGGTCGGCAAGATCCCCTTCCCCTTTGATCCCAACTTCGATTCTTTCTGGATCTCCCCCGAGGGAACGCATATCCTGCTCAACAAGGGAGGGCGGAACCTGTTTCTCTATCTGCTGTCCACCGAGGATTTTTCTTCGACCGGAGACAGCCGATCCCTGCCCTACCTCTACCTTCCCCGGAACAGCCGGATCACCCGGGTGCTCTGGGATGGCGCGGGAACCCTGACGGTCCTGAGCTCGGGAGCGGAGAACGGCGAGGCCCGATCCCAGGTCTTCCGGATCCAGTCCGCCGGGATGGCCTCCAACCCCGCTTTTGACAAGCTGGATCTGCAGGGGGTGCAGGATATCCTGCTTTCCCCCGACAACGATAGGGCTGCGGTGGTGTTCCCGGATCGCGTGGCCGTGCACGACTACCAGAGCTGGGAAAAAATCGAGGAGCTCCGGCACGCCCGGGTGCTGCGGGCGGCCTGGGTCTCCCGGGAGCAGCTGGCGATCGCCGGGGCGAATACCATCGAGCTGTACACGCTGGGCAGCGCCGGCAGGCGGCTGCTCGGAGTCTCTCAGCCGGAGGCCTACAGTTTCTCAGCACGGGAGGATGCGGTGATCGTCTCGGCGGGGCAGCAGAGCTACCGTCTGAACCTGGGCGATTTGCCGGCGGGGCAGGGGGAAGCGGGAGCCGCCGGCTGGATTCAATCCCCCGCTGCCCAGCTGCGCCGCAAAATCAATGCCTCAGAATCTTTCCGGGTGTATCTGGAGCAGACGCCGGACAGGGTGTTTCACAACATGCTCATGATCCGGGACAAGCGCAGGCTGGTCACCGACGCGCTGGTGGACGAGCACGGCCGGGAGCTGGAGCCTTTTCCCGAAGCCGGGGAGCCTGTGGATTTCACGAGCTTCGATCACGGCTCGCGCATTCGCCGGAGAGAAATCGCCCTGGTGTTCAACGTCGTCGACTCCGTGGAGGGATTGCCCGCCATCCTCGCCGCCCTCAGGGAGTTCAACCTGCGCTGCACCTTCTTCGTGAACGGGGAGGCCATCCGCAGCTATCCCGACGCCGTGCGCGAGATCGCCCGCTCGGGTCACGAGGTGGGCAGCCTGTTTTCTACCTACTTCGACATGACCGATGCGCGTTTCCGCCTGGACAAGGAGTTCATCAAGCGGGGCATGGCGGCCAATGAGGACGAGTATCACGCCGCCACCGGGAAAGAGCTGTCGCTGCTCTGGCACGCCCCCCACTATTTCGTGAGCTCCGACATCCTCGAGGCCTCCCGGGAGATGAATTACGTGTACGTCGGCAGGGATGTAGACCCTCTCGATTGGGTAACCCGGGAGATGAGCGCAACCACCCGCAATATCTATCTACCCGCCGCAATCCTGGTCGAGCGGGTGATCCGGGAAAAGAAACCAGGCTCGATCGTGCCGATTCTGGTCGGAAAGCCGCAGGGCACGAGGGAGGATTACCTGTTTCACAGGCTCGATGTCCTGATCGACGCCCTGATCAAGAGGGGCTACACGATTGTTCCGGTTTCCGTGTTGATAGAGCACGCGGAATAAATTAGGATTAACCTCGGCTCGTCCGATGATAGGATAAGAAAGGGTACACTATGAATCCTGTTCGGAGCTACAAAGAAACGCAGATCAAGACAGCAACACCGGGCAAGTTGATTCTGATGCTTTACGACGGGGCGATCAGGCATCTGAATCAAGCTCTCCAGGACATGGACGACGCGCATCGGCGATACGACTGCATCAGCAACTGCCTGATCAAGGCTCAGGACATCATCGCCGAGCTGATGATTTCCCTGGACTTCGAACGGGGCGGGGAGATCGCCAGGAACCTGTTCGGCCTGTACGTGTTCATGAATCGACGCCTTCTGGACGGCAACATCAAGAAGGACCGGGCACCCGTAGAGGAGGTGAGAACGCTCCTGAGCGAGCTGAGGAGCGCCTGGGCCGAGGTTGCCGACAAAGCGGGGGTATCCGTCGGATCCGGCCAGAGCAGGGGAGTCAATATCGCCGGCTGAGCGGCTTCAGGGCGATCCACCCGGCTACGAGGCACCTGCCATGAATTCCCCCCTCTACCTGGTCGACGGATACAGTCTCATCTACCGCGCCTATTTTGCCTTCATCCGACGGCCGCTGACCGATTCCCGGGGGAAAAACACCTCCGCGGTATTCGGTTTCTTCAGCTCCCTTTTCCAGCTCCTCAAGCTCAAATCCCCTTCCTTTCTGGCCGTGGTGATGGATTCCCGCGTCCCCACCTTCAGGCATGAGCGCTACCCGGAATACAAGGCCAACCGGGAGAAGGCGCCGCAGGACCTCCATGACCAGGTCCCGGTGATCGAGGGAATCCTGGAGGCTCTGGGCATCTGCTGCCTCCGCCACGACGGCTTCGAGGCGGATGACCTGATCGCCACCCTGGCCGCCAGAGCCCGACGGGACAAGCGGGAGTGCTACATCCTTTCGGGCGACAAGGATCTGCTTCAGCTGGTCGGCGGCGGGACCTACGTGATCCACCCCCCCAAGGGAGCCGAAGATTTCCCGGTTTTCGATCGGGACGGGGTATACGCCGCCCGCAACGTCTACCCCGAGCAGATCGTCGATTACCTGGCTCTGACCGGGGATCAGTCCGACAATGTCCCCGGGGTGGCCGGGGTGGGAGAGAAGACGGCGGTCAAGCTCCTGTCGGAGTATCGCGATCTGGAAAACCTGTACAGAATGCTCGATAGGGTGCAGCCCGCCGGGGTAAAAAAGAAACTCGAAGAGGGCAGGGAGAAGGCCTTCCTGAGCCGGGAGCTGGTCACCCTTCGCAGCGACGTCCCCCTGGAGCAGGATTTCGAGGATCTGCGGGTGGAGAAGCTGAACCGGGAAGCGGCCGTTGCCCTGTTCGCCGATCTGGATATGAGACGCATGGTGGAGGAGCTGGGCGGCAGCTTTTCGGAGCAGAAAGAGGCGGGAAAGCTGAAACCGGGAAGCTACGAGACGGTCCTCACCCTGCAGGCACTGGATCGCTGGATGGAAGAGATTCGCAGGGCCGGTGTGTTCGCCTTCGACACGGAGACCGACAGCCTGGATTCCCTGCGGGCAAACCCGGTAGGTTTTTCCCTGGCCGTGGCCGCGGGCAGGGCCTGCTACATCCCGGTGCGTGCGGCGGGCCGGGATGTTCTGGAGCTGCAGAGCGTGCTCGGCCGGCTGGAGGGCGTGCTGACCGACGCCTCCCTCACCCTGGTGGGGCAGAACATCAAGTACGACTACAAGGTCATGGCCGGTCAGGGAATCAGGCTCCGATGCCGCTTTTTCGACACCATGGTGGCCGCCTGGATTCTGGACTCCGAGCGCTCCTCCTACGGCATGGACAATCTGGCACTCCAGCTGCTGAACTATCGCACCGTTCACTACACCGACCTCGTGGAAAAGGGCAGGACCCTGGCCGATGTCGAGCTGTCTCTGGCCGCCGACTATTCGGCGGAGGACGCGGACATCACCTTTCAGCTCTACCAGCTGTTCCGGCCCCAGCTGGAAAGCGAGGGGCTGGAGTCGATCTTCTCCGGCCTGGAGATGCCGCTGGTCGAGATTCTGGCGGAGATGGAGATCGCCGGGATCCGCCTGAACGCCGCGGAGCTGCACGTCTACGGCGCCGAGCTGGAGGCCGAGCTGGCCAGGCTGGAACGGGAGATCTTTTCCCTCTGCGGGCGCAGCTTCAATGTCCGCTCGACCAGGGAGCTGCAGATCGTGCTGTTCGAGGAGCTGGGCCTGAGCCCGGTCAAGAAGACCAAGACCGGCCAGTCGACGGACAACTTCGTGCTGATGGAGCTGGCCGCGACGGGCAACCGGGTTCCCGAGCTGGTGCTCAACCACAGGCTGCTGTCCAAGCTGAAATCCACCTACGTGGATGCCCTGCCCCGGCTGGTCAATCCCGACAGCGGGCGCCTGCACACCCACTACATTCAAACCGGGGCGGCTACAGGCCGGCTGGCGAGCAAGGACCCCAACCTCCAGAACATCCCGGTGCGGGAAGAGTCGGGCAGGCGGATCCGCAAAGCCTTTGTTCCCGATAAGGGCTGCCGGTTCCTGAGCGCCGATTATTCCCAGATCGAGCTGGTCGTGCTTGCCCACCTGTCCGGCGACCCGATGCTCCGGGAGGCGTTCCTCTCCAACCGGGACGTGCACAGGCAGACCGCGGCCGTCCTGTTCGGCGTGCCGGAACAGCAGGTCAGCGCGGAGCAGCGGCGGATCGGGAAAACCATCAACTTCGGCGTGATCTACGGCATGTCCGCCTTCAGGCTGGCCCGGGATCTGCGCATCCCCCGCCGGGACGCCGAGCAGTTCATCCAGCGCTATTTCGAGCGCTATGCGGGAGTGGACAGGTTCATCAGGGAGACCGTCGCCCGGGCCGAAAAGCAGGGATACGTGGAGACGATCATGGGACGGCGCCGCCCCATCGCGGGCATCAACAGCCGCAACAGGACGGAGAAGATGGCCGCCGAACGGGTGGCGATGAACTCGCCGATCCAGGGCAGCGCCGCGGACATCGTCAAACTCGCGATGATCGAGGTTGCCCGGGCTCTTGCGGAGAAGCGGATGGCCTCCCGCCTGCTGCTTCAGGTCCACGATGAGCTGATCTTCGAGGTGCCCTCCGCCGAGATCGAGCAGGCTCAGGCTCTGGTCAAGCAGAAGATGGAAGAGGCGGTCGAGCTGTCCGTGCCCCTTCGGGTGAGCCTGGAAGCCGGACCGACCTGGGGGGACATCCATTAGCGCTTCATTCGTGCTCGGCGTGACCGGCAAGTACTGCTCCGGGAAGAACGCCCTGGTCTCCTTCCTGAAACAGCGGGGATTTTCCGAGATCGACGTAGACGGGGTCGGTCACCGGATTCTCGCCGTCCCCGAAGTAAAGGCCCGCCTGCGCCTGCGCTTCGGAGCCGGCATCTTCGAACCGGAGGGTGCGATCGACCGGGCCGCCCTCGGGCGGCGGGTGTTCCGGGATCCCCGGGAGCTGCGGGAGCTGGAGACGATCGTGCATCCACCCATGATCGCAGAGGTGGAAGCCTCGTTGAAGCGGCTGAGCGGTCCGGTGGTCATCAACGCCGCGGTTCTCTTCCGCATGGGCCTCCAGCGTCTCTGCCAGGCGGTGGTCTGTGTCCGGGCCCCCCTGATCCAGCGCCTGAAGCGGGCCCGGAGCCGGGATGGAGCGTCTTTGATCCGGATGATCCGGCGTTTGCGCTCGCAGCGGGGAATCTGTCCTAAATACAATGAGAATGGCGTCGATATTTACTATGTAGACAACGATCGGGGACTGGACCATCTCCATGCCCAGATCCTGGAGATCCTCAGGGAGAAAGGACAGGCGGTACTCTAGATATGGAACGTAATCGAGTTCTTTGGGTCATCTTTTCGATAAGTCTATTCCTGGTCGTGGTTCTGGCGGGTGGATTGTACCTGTTGAGGCCGGTCTCCGCGGAGGATACGGAGGTCGCAGCCGGCCGGAGCTCCCAGCCGCGGGGTTTCGATGTCTTCGAGTACGTGCGGGGCAAATCCGAACCGCCGGCCCTGGAGGAAGAGCCGGAAGAGGCCGAGGAACTGGTGATCATCGTGGGCGAGCGGGAAGAGGCCCCCCCCGAGGAGCCGGCAGCCGCCCCGGAGCCGCCTGAGAAAGCCGTTCAGCCGGTCCCGGAATCCCGTCCCTCCGGCGAAGCCCCCGCCGCCACTCCCCGGACGAGCCGGCCGGCCGCCGCGGTGCAGGAGCGCCCCCCGGCGGTCCCTGCCGCGCCCCGGCCCGCCCCGGCCGCCGCCAAGAGTCCGGCCGCCGCCGCCCCGACCCGGCCGGCGACCCGCAGCGATACCCGGCCCAGGGAGGTGAGCATCACGGAGTACTGGATCCAGGCCGGGTCCTACACCAGTCCCTCACGGGCTCAGGAAGTCGCCGCCGTGCTGGAAGACCAGGGACTCGTTTCGAAAATCACGACCCGGAGCTTGAACGAGAAGACCCACTACCGTGTGAGGATCGGACCCTACATGAGCAAAGCGGAGGCGGAGAAATTCCTCGAGTGGGTCAAGGCGGTCAAGGGTTTCGAGTCCAGCTACATCTCCATGGTCTACGCCAAGAGGCGCAATCAATAGGTCCCTTCCCATGCCCGTCAGCCGCTCTCTTATCGTAGCCGTCGCCGTCCAGCTGGCCTGTCAGCTGTTCAAGGTGGCGTTCTACTCACTGAAGCAGGGCCGGCTGCGCCCCGACTACTTCGTCTCCACCGGGGGGATGCCCAGCGCCCATACCGCCTTCGTCAGCGCCCTGACCGTCTCCGTGGGTCTGCACCGGGGCTTCGCATCGGATCTGTTCGCGGTCGCCTTCGTCTTCTCCGCCATCATCATCTACGATCTCGTGCGCGTCAGGACGGCGGTTCACGCCCACTCGCAGATCCTGGCCCTGCTGGTGGAGAAGATGCAGCTGCGCCGCAAGATCGCCCTGCCGCACCTGGTCAGCCACTCCATCCCCGAGATCCTGGCCGGCCTGGCCGCGGGCTGCGGCCTGGCCGCCGCGGCCCACTTCATTCTCTGAGGCGGTAATTCCGCCAGCCAACTGGAGCGGAGCTTCCCGGTCCGTCAGGAGGCGAAGACCCGGATCGCAACCGGCTCGGCCGGACAGCGGGCCTCGCAGATCCCGCAGCCGATGCACAGCTCGGGGACCATCTTCGGCTCCCGCAGGGGCTCCCCGTCGCCGGTCCGCTGCCCGCCGAGCTCGTAGCGGATCGCCTTCTCCGGTACCGGACAGACCTCTTCGCAGACAAGGCAGTTGAGCCGGTCCCTGTACACCACGCAGGCGTCCGTATCGATGCGGGCCACCCCGATGGGGGTGGACTGCTTGCGCTCCAGGGTCTGCAGGGGAATGGCCCGGTTCGGACAGACCTGCTGGCATACCTGGCAGAAGTAGTCGCAGCCGTAGGGCCGGAACTCCAGGTGGGGGGTGTAGAGGCTGGCGAAACCGTGTCCCCCGCCGGTGATCTTGATGATCTGGTTGGGACAGGAGCGCACGCACTGAAAGCAGCGCAGGCAGTTTTCCACGAATCGCGCCTCGTCCACCACCCCGGGGGGCCGCAGCAGCGTGGTAACGCGGCGGCGCAGGGCGCCGGCCCCGGTCAGCAGGCCGCCGACGGCCAGCCCCGCCGCCAGCAGAACCCCGTTGATGAGGAAGCTGCGGCGGGAAGGGGAGGGGGGCACGGAGTCGGGGCGTCCAGTCCGGCCGTTCGGGGAGCCGGCGCCGGCTGTCTCCGGCAGGGAGAGACGGAACCCTTCGGCGGGGCAAGAGGCTTCGTAGTCGAAGCAGAGCAGGCACTGGTGGGCCATGATCTCCCGATTCCTGTAGTCCGCCGCTTCGGTGGGACAGCGATCGCAGCGGCCGCAGCTGCTGCAGGCGGTGATGCGCAGGCGCAGCAGAGGGAAGCGGGCCAGCAGCCCGTACAGGGCCCCCAGGGGACAGAGGTAGGTGCACCACAGCCTGCGGGCGAACAGGGCGAACAGCACCAGCAGCCCGAGAAAGACCAGGCCGGCCGAGCTCAGGGAAACGATGCGGATGATCCAGACGTTCGGGTGGAAAAACTGCAGCACCGGGGCCTGGGTGAACACGGTGAGCAGGACAGCGCCCAGCAGCAGAAGGGACACGGGATAGCGGACCAGGAGCCTGCGCTGCGGAAAGCGCCGCAGAGAGAGAGGGTTGCGCCTGCGCAGAGGTGAGAGAACGAAATCGAGCGCCTCTGTCAGGGAGCCGAGGGGACAGATCCAGCCGCAGAACACCCTTCCGAGCAGGAGCGCCAGGATCAGCAGGACGGCCACGGCCGCTATGATCCCGAGTTTTGCCTCCGGGTTGGTCAGGAAGACGAGCGGATCGAAGCGGAGAAAGGGATTCTCCACGACGGCAAAAGGATCGAGGGATCGAAAGAAGATGAACAGGAACAGGGCGAAGAACAGGGCCTGGGAGACGATTCGGGCAACTTTGAGTCTCTGCAGGGTTTTCGGCTTCATTACAGCGAAATCTCTCTGCGCGAATAGCCGCTGATCGGCCCGAGTCCCTTCTGCTCCGCCAGTCTGAGATAGCCCAGCTCATCCGGCTTTTTCCCGAACAGCAGGCAGGTCTCAGCGTCCGCCTGGGCCACCCCCGCGGAGGCGATGATCGTATCCGTGTCTTCCAGATAGCTCAGGCTTCCTCCGGTGGGACCTCTCCGGATCATGATGGCGGTGGCGTCCACCACGGTCAGGTCGCTTTTCACCGCCATGTTGATGTCGGAGATGGCCTGGTGGATGTCCCAGTGCCAGCGGGAGCGGTTGTCCCCGCTGATGCCCATCAGGTTCTTCATGCCGATGGTCAGTCCCGCGGTGGAGTGGGTCTTGGCGACGGGCAGATTGATGAAGGCGTCGGATTCCAGGACGTACCTGTTGACCAGCGTTTCCTTGAGATAGACCCCGTCTTCGACGACGATCTTCTTGTAGACCCTGGAGTCGACATCATCCACGTACAGCACCTTGGCGCCGGCCTCCTCTGCCGCCCTCTCGATGCCCGAGGTCACGTAGCTGAGCCTGGGGTTGCTCACCGGGCGGTCGAAGACGTACACCTTCGAAGCCCCCGCCCGGAAGCACAGGTCCACCATCGTGCGGACGACCAGGGGATCGGTGGTGGCTTTGTATTCGGGCGGGGAGTTGAAGGCGATGTTCGGCTTGACCACCACCACGTCTCCCCGCCCGACGAAGCGGCCGATCCCGCCCACCAGCTCCACGGCTTTTCGGACCGCGGCCTCGATATCCGTCGAACGAACCACGCCGACCTCCGCGCCCGAGCCGACGTCCAGGGCAAGCAGGCGCCGGGAAGCCAGGGCCAGGGAGGCGATCGCGGCGGATGTTAAAAATTCTCTTCGGTTCATGGCTGAAATAATAGTGAACAAGTCATGTTTCTGCAAGAGCTGCAGGAACGGCAGGGAAGAGTCGGACCGCAGGCAGGCGGGGTGGTTACCTGCCGTCGAAACGTACCGCCGAAACGCGCTTTGACAACCGCCCTGCAAGACTCTACAATCGGGCTGATGAACCCACCGATGCGTGGGAGGAGGAGGATCCGATGCCTGTTTTCGAAATGCCCCTGGAGCAGATGCGCAGCTATCAGGGAATCAACCCGAAGCCGGAGGACTTCGAGGAGTACTGGCGGCGTGCGCTGGAGGAGCTGGAGGCGGCGGCGGATGAGGTGGAGCTGATCCCCGCCGGGTTCCGCAGCAGCACCGCCGCGTGCTTCGATCTGTTCTTCTCGGGAGTGGGGGGAGCCCGCATTCATGCCAAGTATCTGCGCCCGGCAACCGCGGACGGGCCCCATCCGGCGGTGCTGTTGTTTCACGGATACACGGGCAATTCTGGGGACTGGCAGGACAAGTTGTCCTTCGTGTCCCAGGGATACTCCGTGGCCGCCCTGGACTGCCGGGGACAGGGGGGGCTTTCGCAGGACCCAGGCGGGGTGGCGGGCAACACGCACCGGGGACACATCATTCGGGGACTGGATGATCATCCGGACAGGCTGCTGTTCCGTCAGATATTCCTGGACACGGCCCAGCTGGCCCGCATCGTCATGGGTTTCGAGGAGGTGGATCCGCACCGGGTCGGCACCCACGGCAGATCCCAGGGGGGCGCCCTCAGCCTGGTGTGCGCCGCTCTCGAGCCGAGGATCAAGGCCTGCTCGGCCGCTTATCCCTTTCTCTGCGACTACCGCCGGGTGTGGGAGATGGATCTGGCCGAGGAAGCCTACGAGGAGCTGAGGATCTACTTCCGCCTGTTCGATCCGACCCACGCACGGGAGCAGGAGATCTTTCGGACCCTCGGCTACATCGACGTACAGAACCTGGCGCCCAGGATCCGGGCGGAGGTCCTGCTGGGAACGGCCCTGATGGATCAGATCTGCCCCCCCTCCACCCAGTTCGCCGCCTACAACAAGATCCGCTCGGACAAGGAGATGATCCTCTATCCGGATTTCGGGCACGAGGAGCTGCCCGGATTCATGGACCGGGTGTTCGCCTTCATGGCCCGCTTGTAGCTCAGTCGGCCAGGAATCCCTGCTCCCCGAACCAGCGGAAGGTGTCCCTGAGGGTCTGTTCCAGAGGCCGGGGATCGTAGCCCAGCTGAGCGGCGGCCTTTTCACAGGATATCCACCGGTGCTTGCTGATTGCCAGCAGGGCATCCGCGGTGAAAGCGGGATATCGCCTGCCCAGCCCCGGCAGGGAGCCGACTAGCGCCGCCACCGGCGTCGCGACCCACATCGGCAGCAGGGGCCTTGCCCTGTTGCGGCCGGTGATCCGGGCGACCAGACTCGCCATCTCGGAGAGGGATTTCCAGGTGCCGCACAGGATGTAGCGCTCCCCGCTGCCGCCCCTGCCGGCCGCCGCCAGCGCCGCTTCGGCAACGTCGCGGACGTCGACCCAGTTGAAGCCGCCCGGGACCAGGGCGGGAAGGCGGTCGTGGTACAGGTCGAGCAGGGCCCTGCCGAGGTGGGAGGGCTTGAAGTCATAGGGACCGACCATGGCGGTGGGCGTGAGGATGACCGCATCCAGGCCGCCGCCGGCGGCTTCCAGAACCAGGCGCTCCGCTTCGGCCTTGGTTCGGCCGTACATCGTGGTTTCTCCGGGTCCGGCCAGGGGATTGCTCTCGTCGGTAGCCTGGCGGGGGTTCAGATCCGAAACGGCCTCGATGGAGCTGACGTGGACCAGGCGCTCTACGGAGCACTCGCGGCAGGCCCGGATCACGTTGCCGGTGCCGTCGAGGTTGACCCGTCTCATCGACCGGGCCCTGCGGCGAACCAGGGAAATGCAGGCGGCCAGATGGTACACGGTCCGCACGCCTCGAAACGCCCGGTTGAGAGAATCGGGATCGAGCAGGTCGGCCCGTACGCATTCGGCTTCCAGTCCCGCCAGCGCCCGGCTGTCCTCGTGGACCAGCAGGCGTACATTCTGCCCCGCGGCCAGCAGGGTCCGCGACAGCGCCGCCCCGAGGTGACCGGCGGCTCCGGTGATCGCCGCCTTCACCTCGACCTATCCGGGATGCGTTGGGAGCGCCGCGGGCTCAAGGACAGTCTCTGCATGTGGGTCTCCTCGAAACAACGCATAGAAGGGCCCATTGTAGATCAGGTACCTCGGTTGTCAAGGTATCGATCGCATAAGGCGATGCGTTTTCTTGACACTGCACGGGTGGGGGGGTAGCATTGGCTCACGCTGAAAGGAGTGAACATGTTTCTGTCCCTGCAGGATATCCGCAGCGAGGTCCAGGGCCGGAGGGTGGAGAGCCCGCAGGACTTCGTGCTCAAGAAATACCTCAAGAAGCTGTACAAATCCACCAACCGGGCGACGATCCTCTACGCCTCGGCCTTCACGGAGAAGGATGCGGCGGGCAGGGTCCTGCAGATCAACAGGCAGGATTCCAGCTGCTTCATGGCGGCCTCCGCCGGATTGGAGGAACGGGAGCTGGACCTCATCGTGCACAGCCCGGGAGGCTCGGTGGAGACGACGGAGCAGATCGCAGCCTACCTGCGCCATCGCTACGATCACATCAGGGTCATCGTTCCCCTCTGCGCCCTGTCCACGGCCACGCTTCTGTGCTGCGCCGCGGATCGGATCGTGCTGGGCGAGCATTCGGCACTGGGTCCGATCGACCCTTTGGTCAACTGGTCACACAACGGCGAGTCCTACGAAACCTCGGCCCAGAACATCATCAATGAATACTCCATCGCCCAGCGAAATATCAACAACAAGAAAAACGATCCCTCTCTCTGGGTCGAGAGGCTGAAAGTCTATCCGCCGGGACTGCTCGCCGTCTGCAAGACCCAGATTCAGCTGTCCCAGAATCTGGCGAAGGGATGGCTGCAGCGCTACATGTTCGGCGGGGAGGAAGGCTCGGAGCAGAAGGCGGAGAGCATAGCGGCCTGGCTGGCCGACAGCCGCCGGTTCGGCGGCAGCTCCAGGCCCATCGGACGAGCCGAAGCCGACTCCAGGGGTCTGAAGACCGAGCGCCTGGAGGATGACGAGGCTCTTCTGGAAAACGTGATGGCGGTGTTCTACGCGGGAGTGGTCAAATTCCAGATCAGCGATTCGGTCAAGCTCGTCCTGAACCACCTCGGCAAGGGCTGCACCTTCGCAGTCCGGGGACCTGCGGGAACGCCGAGGGAAAGGCGGGAGGAATCCTGAGGGCTCCCGAGGGGCGCTTCAAGTGCCGTGTCTGTCTATCAGGCTCGCCTTGGTGAGCTTGAGGCCCTTCATCTTCTGACGCAGGCGGCTCACCGTCTGCTCCACCTTCAGCCGCTTGTCGAAATCCTCTGCGAACAGCTCGCCCTGGATCGCCTGCCCGGGGGCGGCCACGTTCGCCGCACCCACTCCGACGAGGCGCACCGCAGTGCAGCCGTTCCAGCGCTGGGCCAGGAGCTCCAGGGCCAGCTGGTACAGCTCGTCGGAAGAGCTTATCCAGTGCTTCACCGTCTTGCGGGCCGTGGTCGTGGCGAAGTCGAAATAGCGGAGCTTGAGAACCACCGTATTCGTCCTCAAGTTCTCGACCAGCAGCCGGTGCATCACCTGCTGCGCCAGCTCCAGGATCGTTCGCCTGATGGTATCCGCGTTCTTGACATCCCTCTCGAAGGTCGTCTCGCTGCTCAGCGAATGGCTCTTCGCAGCGGTGGAGGCGAAGATGCCGGGATCCTCTCCCCGGCAGGCCCTGTACAGATAGCGGCCTCCGGCCTCGCCCATCATGGAGCAGAGGATGTCCAGGGGATGGGCGCGCAGCGCCTGCACCGAGGTGATGTTCAGCTCCAGCAGCCGCTCCCTGGTCCTCTCCCCGACACCCCACAGATCGCCCAGGGACAGACCATCCAGGAAGGGCAGCTCCTCTCCGGGTTTCACGAAATACAGGCCGTCGGGCTTGCAGCACTCGGAGGCAAGTTTGGCCAGGTAGCGGTTGGCGGCGATCCCGATGGAAAGGGTCAGACCCGTCTGCGCCTTTACGGCCTCCTTGATCCTCCTGCCGGCCTCCGGCGGAGCTCCGTACAGGCGTTCGGTGCCGGACATATCCATGCAGGCTTCGTCGACGGAGATCTGCTGGAGCTCCGGAGTGAAGGTCTGCAGGATATTCATCACCGTACGCGACACTTCCAGGTAGCGGTCCATCCGCACCGGTACGAACACGCCCGCGGGGCAGCGGCGAACGGCCTGGGAGATCGGCATGGCCGAATGAACCCCGAACTCCCGCGCCTCGTAGGAGCAGGAGGAAACCACCCCCCGGTGCCCCGGTACGGCCCCCACGATCACGGCTTTGCCCGCCAGGTCGGGATTGTCGATTCTCTCCACCGAAGCGTAGAACGCGTCCAGGTCGACGTGGAAAAGCACAGCCATCCGGACCGCCTTCAGGTCTTCAGCTCGAGGTTCCTGCGGAACCTCAGCCGGCTGCTGACCGCTATGGACTTCCCTTCCAGTTGATAACCTTCCGGCGGGTGCAGGTATTCCAGGGTGATCTCCAACGTGAAGGTCCTGTCCTTCGGAACCGTCAGCTGGACCTCCAGGGGCAGGGGGGGGTTGACGCCGATGAGTATGGAGTACTGCCTGCCGCCGGGCCTTCGGGTGTAGGGGAAGCTGGCGTCGAAGAGCACGAACTCCTCCTCCGAAGATACGCCCAGACGCACGCGGTAGGGCTCCATCCAGGGATCCAGGCGGAGAGTCACGTTCTTTCGGTCCAGGAATCCCACGCTGCTCAGCCCGGTCTCGAGATACCGGGTATCCCCTGCCAGCGGCAGGTGATACAGACGGGAACGGGTGTCGATGGAGATGGTCGTGCTCTCCTGCAGCACCTTGATGTCCTTCAACGGCGCCGGGCTGGAAATATCCAGATAGCGGGTCCCTTGCACTTCATCGATCACGTAGGTTGCATCGATCGGCTGGGGCCGCTGCCCTCCATACGGAGAGTACACGAAGAAGGTCGTCAGCAGCCCGATCAGGATCAGGGCGAATGCCCCTGCGGTCAGCCTGGAGCGAAGCCTGTCGGTGGTGATCCGGGCGGGCGGAAAGATGAGCCTCAGGCGGATGAACATGAGGACGAAGGGGATGAGGATGACGGTGAGCAGGAGATTTCCACCCAGTTTCGAAAGCAGCAGGATGCGGCAGAACTCCAAGCGGGGCAGGGTGAACAGCTCGACCACCGTTTTCACGATCCAGTAGGGGGAGGCAAGGAACAGCAGCACCTTGAGCGGTCGGTTGGCGACGGCGGAAAACAGCAGGGCGAAGGTGAAGGCCCAGAGGAAGTAGTAGGTAAAGGAGATGTTGATGAGCGCCAGCACCACGATGTCGAGCAGCAGAAACAGGAGGGCGGCGGCGGAGTAGAAACTGCCCCGCCTGGGTATGGGAAACCGTTTTACCAGGTTCAGCATCACGAACAGCATGGCAAGGGGCACGGCCAGCTTGAAGGCCAGAAAATGCAGGGGAAGCTGCTCCCACAGGCGGGTCATGTTCCGGGCTCGAAGGATGGCTTCGATCAGCCAGGTCGAGAGGAACAGCAGGGAGAAAACGAAGCCGAAGAACAGCGGCAGAGCCCAGATGTTGTGAGCCAGGATGCGCAGGTACTTGCGGAGCCTGCGGGTAAACACGAGGCCGTATACCAGGATCGCCCCCAGAACGACCAGCAGGATGACCAGATAGGCCTTCTCCGAGATGCTGAAGTAGAACCCGCGGGCCTGGAAAAAGAGGTAGTGCCGGTCCCAGGTTTCCGGGATCCCGTCGGAAAAGGCCTGCAGGAACTCGGTGACGAACAGGTTGAACGAGAAGATCCAGTTCTCCTGCTCCGTACCGGAGAGGGGGGAATATTCTCCCTCGAAGCTGACGGCGGGGTAATCGGCCTGCAGGAACGGTTCCACGATCGTCGGTTCGGAGGTCAAACCGATTCGGAAGATCTGGTTCTCGTTGCCCCGGATGAGGAAAAAAAGATCCGTTTTCTCCAGCGCCTCGGTGGTGCGGTCCAGAAGCCAGTAGGGAGCTTCGATTCCCCGTGCCCCGCCGCGCAGATACAGCCGCGAAGGAATGCGCTCGAGATTGAGGTACAGGCACATGACCCTGTAATCCGGAAAGAAATCTCTCAGGAACAAACGGCTTCCCATCGGATACTCCGCCGTCTGTCCGTACTCGGCGCCCAGAAACAGCATCTTCACGGAAATCGGCGGGGTTTGCCGGCTGATGTGCTCGATCATACCGAGGGCCACGGCGACGTTGATGGAGCCGTCCAGATGACCGGGCGCCTCCGCGGGGTGATTGATCGGAACGGCCACGATCAGGGTATCCTCCCGCCGGCCCGGAACATCGGCGGCCAGGCACGAGGAAAACGAATGATTCCTGTCGGACTCCTGGAAATCCAGGCGGTGGTATGGAATCCTCAGGTTTTGCAGCCGCTGTTCGATGAACCCCAGCAGCTCTTTCTCCCCGGCCGAGCCTTCGAGGCGAGGATACATCGCCTGGATGGCCGCATGGTCGGCCAGCACGCTGCGGCTGTCGGGGGGGAGAGCAGTTTGGCCGAAGAGCGCTGCCGAACAGGCGAAAAACAGCAGGCAGGGGAACAGTCGTGTCATCGTTGATTCCGGCAATCATCATAGTATCCAGGGGAAAAATGCATTGCAATATGGGTATCGATCTTTTATCATGGTAGGGTCACTATGGCACTACTGGCAGAGATCCTGAACCGCAGAAGCATAAAAGCGTTCAAATCCAAACCGATCGAGAAGGACAAGCTGGAGAGGGTCCTGGAGGCGGGTCGTCTGGCTCCCTCGGCGAAGAATCGCCAGGAGTGGCGGTTTGTGGTCCTGCAGAAGGAGCAGCTGCGGGAGAAGGTGAAAGAAGCAGCCTTCGGAGACGAGAAGGTCGGCCAGGCGCCGGCCATCATCGCCCTGTGTACGACCAATGTCGAGTACGTCATGCCGAACGGCCAGCTTTCCTACCCCATAGACATCGCCTTTGCCGCCTCCTTCATGGTCCTGCAGGCCGTGGCCGAGGGCCTGGGAAGCTGCGTGCTCAGTACCTATGACGAACAGATGGTGCGGGACCTGATCACGGTTCCCTATTCCATGCGCGTCGTGCTGCTGATCCTGCTCGGTTATCCCGAGCAGGTGCCGGAAGCCTCACCGCGAAAATCGCTCAAAAGGATCGCCGCGTTCGATCACTGGTAGCCGGCATCCCCCGAGTAGTAGCGAAACAGCTGTTCGAAGCTTTGCCCTTCCTGCACGGAGTGGATCAGCCCGCCGGCGACACGGTAGACCGGGTCGTTTCGGGTCCACATGATCTGCACGGACATCGAAAAGCGGGCAATTCCCATCTCTTCCGTGGGAATCACCTCCGTCCCGACGACCGCACCCCTGTCCAGAAACGGCTTGCCGATGAAGGCGAGCTGGCATCCCTCCCTGCTGAGGTCCCTGAGGTAACCCAGCTCCCCGCTGCCCTCCAGGATCACCTTGGCATAGGCCTTGCTGCGCAGACTCCTGCGATGCTCCGCTTCCATCGATCTATCCAATCTACCCAATCTATCCAATCTACCCGATCGTCGACAGCCTGATCATCGTGCCGGTCACCGGACTCTGACCCCACCGTACCGGCTGCCCGGTCTCATCGAAGAAGATCACCTGAAAAAAAGGAAAGGTCTTCTTCGAGATCAGCAGCCCCATGCCGAAACGAAG
>JAFGQJ010000321.1 GCA_016935715.1 Spirochaetales bacterium | reverse complement strand
TCTCAATCGATAGTCTCAATCGATAGTCTCAATCGATAGTCTCAATCGATAATCTCGGACAAATAGGAAGCGCTCAGGGCTGTGTCCAGCCTTTGAATCCGTTCCCCGATTTCGGCGGCCAGTACGTTCCAGCGAGCCCGCTCACTCAACGCGGTTGCTTCCAGAATATCGTAGTCGTTCACCAGGCCCAGGCTGCGTTTGGAATCGAGAATCCCGCGGTTCTGTTCGACCCGCTCCACATTTCTCCGAGCCTGCTCCAGGGACTGAACGGCCTTGAGCCACTGCTGGTATTGGCTGCGGATGCTCAATTCCAGATTCTGCCTGCGTGCTTCGACCTTGGCCGCTTCCAGCTCCCTTTGAAGAGCCAGGGATGCCACCTCCATCGAGTCTGCTCGCGCGCCCGTGTAGGACAGCCCGAGAGAGAGGCCGAGGTTCCAGGTATCCTCTGAAGTTCCCGACCCGCTCGTCGGGACCTCGCCGAAGCTGTAGATCGGGAAGGTGTAGGAGGCCGAGAGTTGGGGCTCCTGGAAGGTGTAGCTCAGGGAAGCGCTGTGATCGGATACTCCTCCGAAGCCCTTCAAACTGACCGAAAGGTCGACCTTGTCGAGCCGGGCAAGCGTGTCATCGATTTGAGCAATCCCGGTGTTCAGAGCCTCGAGCTCCGGGTCGTGATCGAAAGCCCAGGCTGCCAGCGCAGGCGGGTTTGGCAGCTGCGACGAGCCGGAGTAATCCGTCGCCGCTTCCAGAACCGGAGTCTCCGGTGTGAGATCGAAGCCGAACGTGTAGGCGATCTCGAGCCAGCTCAGTCTCTGTTTCAGGCTGCCTTCAAGCACCGCCTCCTCTCTGCGCTGCAGATCCTCCTCCGCCTCGGAGAGATCCATCAGTGAAACGTCTCCGACCCGAAAACGCTCGCGCAGGGCTTCGGTGTAAGCCAGGGCTGCATCCAACTCGGCTTGCAGGACCTTCTGTTCCTCCTGTGCGAGCCAGGCGGCCTGATACAGGCGAATGGCTTTCACGAACGTTTCTGCTTCGGTCTGGGTAAACCTGACTCCGGCTGTTGTCAGCGCGCCGGCTGCAACCCGTACCTTCTCCTTCCCTGCATCTGACTGACCAAGGGGAACTCTGGCCGAAGCTGTACCGGAAAAGGCTACCTCTTCTACGAACTCCTCCCCGACTCGCGTGATCGCCTTGACCTGCGGATCGAGGCTTACCGACGGGGAGCCGACGAAGCTGACCTTTTCGAGCTCTTTCGCAGCCCTGTCCACTGCCAGCTGGGCGGATCGCACCTCGTAGGTTTCGCCGATGCGCGCCAGTACGTCCTGCAGCGAAACCGAAGCCACGCCCGGTGCAATCATCAGGAGTAGAATAGAACCCATGACCAGTCGCCGCGGTACTTTTCTGTTTCTCATTCCGGTTTCCATTTCGTCTATATAGTAAATTTAATTTTCATAAAAATAGTTATTTTCCATCAGTAAAGCAATTTTATTAGATCAGTAGGCGCCTGCGGACGTGCATACCCGATATGGACTTTTAAAATCGGCTTCCTCAGGCGGGGCTTCATTTCCGTGCAGCACTCCCAGACCGCAAAATCCCGGAGACTTTCGGAGACGATTCCAATGAGTTAAACTTCCAATATGGAAAACATCCAGGGGCTCCTGTTCACCCTGCTCATAGGAGTCGGGCTGGCGGCTGTTCTCGCCTGGATCGGGAAAAGGGGGAGATCAAAACGAGCACCGGTTCGCCGGGAGCCGACCTCGGCGGATGTCGAGGCTGCGGTCTACAAGATCGCGAACGAGCTGAAGGATTTTTTCGAGAACACCTCCCACCCGTCCGAGCTGCTCAGGTCGGACGGGTTCCTCGCGGGCGTCGCGGTGCTGCACGAGTCCGATCTTTCCGACGACCGTCTCATAGGAATGTCGAAAAGCTCCAGCGGGCTGATCTCGTGCATGGCCCTCGAGGCTCTGAAGCGGCGGGATCTCAGCGAAAAGGCGGTACATCGGATCGCCCGCAACGTGGGCGCCTACTTCCCGTGGTCCATTTTTTTTGCGCTCAGGGCCGTTTCGCAACCCGACGACAGGCCGGTAATCGGGGCGATCCTGGCGCAGACGCAGGAATGGTGGCTGCGCAACCATTATCTGCCGGGCTTTTTCGACGAGTTCATCCGCGAACGCCTGAAAAACGGTGAAAAACTCTCCTTCAAGAACTGTCTGGATGGAGTGAACCAGCGCAGAAGCGCCGATATGGAAGCCTTCCTGGCTCGATTGGAAAAGAATCAGGTCGAGCCGCTGCTGGAGCAGATCAGCCACAGAAACCGTACACTGCTGGATGAGTCGTTTCTGAACGCCATAGGCCGTCTCTGGACCAATGAGAGCTTCAATGATTTCATCGTTCCACACGACCGGCTGGATGAGCAGGTCGATCTGGTCCATGAGATTCTGTTCACCGATCCTTCCCGCTCGGTCCTGATCGTCGGGGAGTCCGGGGTGGGCAAGACCGTGGCGATCAAGTCGCTGGCCGGGAAGCTCGGGAAATCGGGCTGGTCGGTCTTCGAGGCGGGAGCCGCCGAGGTGATGGCGGGGCAATCCTACATCGGCCAGCCCGAGCAGAGGGTGCGGGACCTGATCAAGCACCTGGATCGAAGACGCAAGGTCGTGTGGTTCATCCCCAACTTCCATGAGATACACTATGCCGCCAGGTGGCGCTTCAACCCGGTGGGGATTCTGAATATGCTTCTTCCCTTCGTGGATGACGGAACCATCAAGGTGATAGGGGAAATCCAGCCTCCGGCTTTCGAGAGGCTGATCCGGGAAAACAAAAAAGTGGGGCAGTCATTCGAGGTGTTCCGCATAGAGCCTCTGGACGACACGGCAACCCTCCAGCTGGCCCGGACCTGGATGGAGAAGCAGCTGAGCGGAAGCGGGGCGGAGGTTGGAATCGATCTTGATATTCTCAGGGAAGCCCAATCCCTGGCGAAACAGTACCTCAGTGATCAGGCCGCTCCCGGGAATTTGCTCGGCTTGTTGAATCTGACGCGCAGAGGTCTGGCCTGGGACAGTTCGAAGCCACGAGCCGTCACTTCGGATGATTTCATCATGACTCTTTCCCGCATGACCGGTTTGCCCGCCAGCATTCTCGATGACCGGGAGCAGCTGAATCTGGAGAGCCTCAGGGACTTGTTCAAGCAGCGCATCCTCGGCCAGCCCGAGGCGGTTGACTGCCTGGTGGAGAGAGTGGCGATGATCAAGGCGGGATTGTGTGATCCGACCCGCCCGACCGGGGTGTTTTTATTTGCCGGACCGACCGGTACGGGAAAGACGGAGATCGTCAAAGCCCTGGCAGATTTTCTCTTCGGCTCATCCGAACGGATGATCAGGCTGGACATGAGTGAATTCCAAACACCGGGCTCCTCGGAACGAATCATCGGCACGCCGGGGATGACGGTCGACGAAGGGCTTCTGACCAGTCAGATCAGAAAGCAGCCGTTTACGGTGATCCTTCTCGATGAGATCGAGAAAAGTCATCCCAGCATATGGAACCTGTTCCTGCAGGTGTTCGACGACGGCAGGCTCACCGATGCCCAGGGCAACACGGCGGATTTCCGCCACTCAATCATCATCATGACGACCAATTTAGGGGCGACGATCTACGCAGATGGAGGCATCGGTTTCAACCCCTCCGCCTCGGCTTTCTCCATCAAAGCGGTCGAACAGGCGGTCGACAAGACATTCCCGAGAGAGCTGGTGAATCGCATCGACAGGATCGTGATCTTCCATCCCCTGAGCCGCACCACCATGCGCCAGATTCTTCAGAATGAGCTCAACGCCATCCTGCAGAGGAGGGGGCTCCGAACCAAAGAGTGGGCGGTGGAGTGGGACGATACGGCCACCGAGTTTCTTCTGAACACCGGCTTTACGGTGGACCTGGGCGCCAGGCCGCTCAAGCGCGCCATCGAACGCTACCTGCTGTCGCCCCTGGCCGCGACCATCGTCAATCATCAGGTTCCGAAGGGTGATCAGTTCCTCTTCATCCGCAGTGACGGCAAGCGGATCAATGTCGAGTTTGTCGATCCCGATGCTCCGGAGCCGCTTTCCCCGGCTGCGACGGGCAGCGAAGCGCCGCAGCGGCGGGCGGCAAAAGATGATCTCAGAGCTCTCATGCTTTTTCAGAAGGGCGATCTTGCGGAGGTCGAGTCTCTCCAGTCGGCCTACGAGGATCTGCATTCCGTTGTCGCCGGCGATGAATGGAAGAGCAAGAAGAACGAAGCCCTGGAAAAAACGTACCGATCCGATTTTTGGGAGTCGGACGGACGGTTCGCGGTGCTCGGGGACATCGAGTACATGGATCGAATCGAGACGGGATTGGACACGGCCGGTTCCCTGCTCCGTCGGCTCATCGGTCCTGACGGCCAGGAGAGGACCGCGTTCTCTCAGATGCTGGTTCAGCGGCTGGCGCAGCGGCTCTATCTGCTGCAGCTGGCCTGCAGAGCCTACGCCGAGTCCCTGCCCAGGGATGCATACCTGAAGATCGAGATAATCAGCAAATCCAAACGGGCAGCCGACGCTACGGGGGGGTACGCGTTGCAGTTGAGGGATATGTACCTGAAATGGGCCAAGGCCAGGCGCATGCGCTCGAGCGAGCTGCGCTTCGATCGCGGCGACACGGCAGCCGGGAACCCCTTTCAGTGCATCCTCGCCGTTTCCGGCTTCGGCGCTTTCCTGATCCTGTCGCCGGAAAACGGCCTGCACGTCTTCGAGGCACCGAAATCGGAAAAGGCCTTCGAACGTTATACCGTGCGGGTCACGGTCATCGCCCAACCCGATGCTCCTCCGCTGGATTCCGAGACTCTTCTGTCGCAGGCGGAGAAATCTCTTCGGGAGGGAAGCGCTGCCTCCCTGGATATCGTGCGCTATTACCGGAAAGCGCCCTCTGCCCTGGTGCGCGACACGAAGCGCAGGTGGCGCACGGGACGGCTGGACCTGGTGCTGGACGGGAACTTCGATCTCTTCGGAGAAGCTCCGGCGAGCGGGCCATGTTGAGTCTTCGGGACGTCGTGCTCTCTCGCGGCGGCAGGATTGTCATCAGGGGTGTTACCGCATCGGCGCACGGAGGCGATATCGTCGCCCTCTCCGGTCCGAATGGAGCCGGCAAGACGACGCTTCTTCATTTCATTGCCGGTGTGATCAAGTGCGATTCAGGAGGCATCCGCTATAAAGGCGGCCCGATTGACACTGGTTCGCTCGATTGGCGGCGCAGGCTGAGCTACGTGCTCGACGACGGAGGAACGATCCCGCTTCTCACCGTGGAAGAACAGCTGTATCTGCAGGGCGTTCTGACAGGTGTCAGCCGCGAAGAATCGATCGGGCGTACGGGGATAGTCATCGACATGCTGGAGCTCGGGAAATATCGGGATTATCGCGGCCAGGAGCTTTCTGCGGGCCTGCGCAAGAGATTGGGCATCGGCATAGGCATCGTCCGCGATGCCGAGGTGTTCCTCTTCGACGAGCCCTACAGCTCTCTGGACGTCCAGGCGGCGGCCGTTTTCAACCGGATTCTCGCCACTCTCAAGACCAGGGGGCGCGTCGGCATAGTAGCCTCCCATTCATTTCCAATGACGGACGGCCTGTACAATCGTGTCTGGAGCTTGTCGGACGGCCGGATCGCAGATCATGCAAATGACAAGGTATTGGGCGATCTTCTCTCACCGTCTGAATTACAGTCCTCGAGCGGGGACGGAGAGTTGGATATTCCATGGATCCTGCGCTCGACCTGAACCGGATCTCCAGGCAGCTGCAGCGGCGCGGAGCGCATCGATTGCTCGGCAATCCCTTTCTCGGCTCGCTGGCGGCTTTCCTCACCGTTCTCTACCTGATTCGCATAGGGGCAAATCTCTACATCTTCATCGACCTTTCAAACAAGGGGTCGAACGTTGACGCCCTGCAGATAGCCGCGGCCCACAACGTTTTCCTGTTTGCATACGCGGTATGGGTCGGGGCGCCGGCGAGCCTGCGCATCAGCCTGGCCTTGCCGTCGTTGTGTTTCGTCAACTTTGCACCTCAAGAAAGGCGGTTCCGATCAAGATTCGTGGGTCGAACAGCCATCCTGAGGCCCATGAACCTGGCCTCCGTATTGATCATGCTCTCTACGGCCATCTTCTTTTCGATAAACAGCGGATGCTGGCGATCAATCGCTGCCGGCACTTTGATCGTACTCGCATCGCTGATAGTCGCTGTATTCATCGTGACCGCCGTTGCACGCAGGTGCCTGCAAACTCGCGCGGAAATCCAGTTAACGGAAATTCTCTACCTGCTGCTGCTCGTATCCCTCAACCCCGATATCGGCTCGTCCGGCGGGCGTGCCAGCATCCTGTTCAGGGGGATTCACCATTTCCGATTCAGCATCCTGGAAATCGGATGCGCCGTCGCACTGATCGTCATCGTTGCGCTGCTCGTGTTGCTGCTTTTCAGAGTGTCGTCGGCTGCGAACAGACTGTTTCGCCGGCGGATTTCCTTGAGCCCGATGGAAAGATGGTACTGGCGGTTTCTGCGGATCAGATCGTGGGCGCTGCTCTACCTGGTCGTCATCCCGGTTTTTGTTTCACGCACCATTCCTCCCGGCGTCAAGCGCTGGACCCTGGTTTTATCCACGCTGTTCGGCGCGGCATCGTACCTGTACTTCATCTCAGATTGCGAGAACAATCTGAACGAGAAGTGGAGATGCTCTCTCGCCGACAGGGGAAACATTCGGCTTATTGCACGCTCCCTTGTCGTCCATCTCATGCTGATGACAATTCCCGTTCTGGGATACATTTTTTCGCAATCATGAAAACCGATTGCGAGCTGCTTGGAATCAGAGAGACCCGGGACCTTTCCAGGATCAGATCTGCCTACAGGTCGATCGCAAAAGCCGTGCATCCGGACATCGGCACGGAGAGTGAGCAGCTCAGGAATCACGTGCTGTTCATCCGGGTGACGCAGGCCTACGAGAGGCTGCTTGAGCGCCTTTCCTCAGGCGACATCAGACTCGGCTTCGGCCGCGACACCAGGGGCGGCCCCGGCCACGGCGCCACGGGCGACACCAGGGGCGGCCCCGGCCACGGCGCCACGGGCGACACCAGGGGCGGCACGACCTCGGGGGCACAGCCTCCCGGGGAATCCGCTGTCATACCGCACAAGGATCCCGCCTATGCCTACTACAAGATCGCAACCAGCTACTTCAGCAGAATCCACCCTTCGTACTGGCGGATGGATGTCAAGAACGCGCTCGGGCTTACGAGTCCCGCCAGGGAGCGGGAGCTGGCCAGGATCCAGGACAAGACCCGCGAGCTGGTGAGCCTGTTCCCGAAGGCATACTACTACTTCAGCATCGTGGTTCACGATTATCCGCAGAGCATGTGGGTGCCGGACGCCAGGGACAAGATGCGTCAGATCGAGGAAAGGACGCCTCTGTACGAGAAGATTATCGCCTCCTTCACGGAGCACGCCAAGACCGTGCCGAGAGTCAACAGGATGTTCTAGCCAGCGGTCTGGACAAACGACTGTGCACGATCTACTCCGGGGATATGCTGAGGCGTTGGGTGTCTATGAGATTGCGCTCAGGGATCGAAAGGGCCGGTTCAGTGCCCGAACCGTCCGGGAAAATCCTCCAGCCATTCCGCCCTGTCCCGGCTGGAGTGCTCCCGGGCGCGCTCCATGAGGCTCACGAAGCGATGCTTGAGCTCGTAGAATCCGTGCCACCAGGCGTAGTCCGGGGCCATCATGGCTGCGCCCATCCTGGCCCGGCGCCCTTCGTGGTGCCAGAACTCGTAGAACTCCCACTCCAGCTCTTCGTCGAAATACATGTCCGCCGAAAGCTCGCCGGCGGAATACAGCTCATCCATCACGCGCCGCACCGGCCTGTAGTAGCTTTCGTTGTACAGCTGCACGACATTGTCGGTGTTGGCGAAGTGGCCCTCCACCCACTCCCCGGAATGGCACTGGAGGCAGACGGCCTGCATCTTCTCCCGTTCGACCCGCCAGTCGGTCGGGGCGGGCCACGGGGCGAACTCCGAGGGTCTGATGGTGAGCGGCGCCTGCAGCTCCCACGCCAGCCGTTCGGTGACGTCGTGGGATTTCGACACCCCGGCGGCTTCGCTCATGTGGCAGGAGGAGCAGGTCGGCGCCCGGTAGTCCTCCCCCGCGGTCCAGTCGTGGTCCTCGGGCCGCCAGTTCCACGAATCCCCCTCGGCGTGGTAGATGGTGCCGTGCTTCGACTCGTTGTAGATCTCGATCTGCGGGTGGTCCGGTCCCAGGTGGCACTGGTCGCAGGCTTCCGGCTTCCGGGCCTCTTCCACCGAGAAGCTGTGGCGGGTGTGGCAGCTGGTGCAGCTTCCGAAGGTGCCGTCCGGATTCGCCCGGCCCACCCCGACGTTGGGCCAGGATCCGGCGACCGGTCGTCCGTCCCGGAACAGCACCGTGGTGCCGTGGCAGGCGTAGCAGCCGCTGGCCCGTTCGCTCGCGTTGTTCATCCCGTGGATCAGCCAGTTGTCGACGGTTTTGATGATGTGCAGGGTATTGGCGTGCTTGCTGCGCCCGTACTCCTCCACCTCCTGCGGGTGGCACATGGAGCAGCGCTCGGGGGAGACGAGCCCGGACACGGCGCTCTCGCTGTGCAGGTAGTGCTCGGCGCTGACCCAGGCCGCTCCTTCGTCGGTCATCCCGTGGCAGTCCCTGCAGGTGACGCCCACCTTGGCGTGGATGCTCCCGGACCAGTCCGCGAAGATGCCGGGATTCTCCTGCCGATGGCAGCTCAGGCATTCCCGCTCCTCCGCTGCGAGTCCGGCCAGTCTCCACTCGGCAGGGCCGGCTGCACGGGGTGCGGAAACCGCCGGTTTCCCAGGGGAGAATCCCCAGAACCAGCCCGCCACGCAGAGAAGGATGAGGAACACCAGCACGAGGTTCACGTAGGCCAGCACGATGTAGGTCTTCCTCACGCCTTTCGGCCTGTCTGGACCCGGAACGGAACCGGCCTCCTCGGGGATCTCCGCGACCACGGGGAAACGCTCCAGCACCTCCTCGCCGTGCGGAGCATCGTCGATCTTTTTGGTGAGATTTTCTCCGGCCGCGTGCGCTCGGAAATGCGCCCCCTCCCGCCACTTCGGACTGGCCGAGACATCGTACACCTTGTTCCTGAACAGGACGTAGGCCGGTCTTCCCTCCTTGCCGTCGTACTTCGGCAGGTCCTCGAGATTGAAACCCCGGGAGGCGGCGGGCTTGCCGGCACCCGCCGCATCGGGCCGGGTCGAACGCAGGGGGGCGTTTCCCGAAGGGCCGAGCAGCTGCGCCGGCGTGTCGATACCAACGGCACGCCTTTTGAGGTTCTCCTGCATCCTCCTGGTTATCACGGTCACCGCAAGGATTCCCAATACGACCATGACGATGAACAGCAGGATCTTGATGAACAGCAGGACCCCGAACCTGCTCTGGAAAAATGACCCCATCGAATCGATGCGGTACCAGGTCAGGTACACGCCGGTGGCCGCCAGGATGCTCATGCAGCTGAGGCCCATTCTCCTCTCACCCCCGGGAACACCGCCCTTGAGGTTGTGGGGCTTCACGATGATGTGGATGTAGAAGATCGTTCCCACGAGGATGGCGGCGGTGAGCAGGTGGATGATGCCCAGGATGAGCCGCACGATCTTGTGAAACCCGGAGGACAACGCGATCGACTTGTCGAGTATCCGCTCCGGCACGGGGTAGCTGTAGCCGTTGCGGATGAAGGCGATCCCCACCGGTTCGAGGGGCCCCCCATTGGGCCCCGCGTGGCAGAAGGAGCAGCTCTTGCCGCTCTGCTCGGCGAACTCGGGTGTGGCATGTCCCGCCGCGGCGGCGGCCATGAGCAGGATTGCGAGGAGGATCGTCTTGCCTTTCAGCATCAGCTGCGCTCCTTTTGAAGAAATTATATCCGATACGGGTCGGGGATACAAATTTGCCGGCACGATCAACCTGCTCCCGGGGGGGCACCGTGGCGAGCGGGTTGCCGCCGTGCAGGCAGTGCCGGAGATGGCGGGCCGCCTGCTCGGCGCGCACCTCCCGGGCACGTTCCACCGCGAGCAGGAGATGGCGCCCTGCTCGTGCCAGCCGCCGGTCTCATCGAAGCTCCGGATGCATTCCAGAAGGCGGTGTGTGACTGCATCGAGGTGCGCCGACGAGGTGGCGATCTCCTGTATAGCTATTACTGAAAGCTTTTTTCTGGGGAAATCCAGGTCTTCCCCGTTCCAACACGTCACGGAAGCGCGCTTGCTGAGCACGGCAGTCCTGGATTAAGATGGCATAAACCAAGCAAGGAGAGGGGTATGCGCAAAATCAGGGTCAAAGAGCTCGACAGGGATTCGTTCGATGTCTACGGAAGCTACCAGCAACTGATCAATCCCACGACCGAGAAGATCGGCGAGAAGCCGATCGAGTTTTTCCGGGACATGGTCCAGCTGAATCTGGGATCGGTGCCTACCGCCTCGATTTCTGTCTGCCGGGTGGAGAAACGGCCGTTCGTGATCGACACGGTGGAGTTTCACAATGGGAGCTCGGAGGGGATCCTGCCCCTGGACGGGGATGCGGTCATCCATGTCGCCCCCGCGACGCCGCCTGACAACATCCCCCTGGACAAGTTCGAGGCATTCCGCGTTCCGGCGGGAACGTTCGTTGCCCTGCGCGCCGGGGTATGGCACCACGCGCCGTACGCTCTCGAGGCAGACGCGGTCAACGTGCTGATCGTGCTTCCCGAACGGGCTTACGCGGTGGACTGTGCCGCCATGGGTCTCCCGGAGAAGGATCGGATCGAAATCCAGATCTGAGCGGCGCCTCTGTCCCCGGCGCCGGTCGATCAACCTCCGGCATTGCCGGAGCGGACCGTAGCCACCAGTTTCTTCGACTCTTCAGCGAGCTTTTCGTAGGTAACGACGTACTGGCGCACGTATTCCTTGTAGTACTCGGTGTTCTCGAGGTTCGGGTCCACGGTCTTTGCCGTCCGCACCGTTGCGTCGGCGGCTGAACGGATATCGGGGTAGATTCCGGCCGCAACCATTCCCGCGATGGCGCTTCCCAGGGAGACCGCCTCCTGCTCCTCGGGGATCGATATCGTCTTGCCCGTCACGTCGGCCATGATCTGCATCCACAGATCGCTCTTGGTCGCCCCGCCGCAGGCGATGATCTGCCCTATGCGCAGCCGTTCCTGCTCCATACGTTCCAGGATGACCGCCGTGCCGTAGGCCACTCCTTCCATGATCGCTCTGAACAGGTGGGCCGGCGTGTGTTTCAGAGTCAGCCCGCGGATGACTCCCCTGCTGTTGGCGTCGACCCAGGGAGTGCGGTTTCCCTGCCAATGCTCCAGGACCACGAGACCTTCAGATCCCGGGTCTATCCGTTCGGCCTGCTTTCCGAGCACGTCATACACCGAGCACCCTCGTTTTTCCGCCTCCCCGGCCGTTTCCGGATTGGCAAAATGGGTGGTGAACCATTTGAGGATGGAACCGGTGGAAATCTGTCCAGCCTCCACCACGTGGCAGCCGGGCAGGATCGCGTCGGGAAAACTCCCGAAAAGCCCCTTTGCATGCAGCTCGATGTCGGAGATGCCGATCTGCAGCTGGGAGGAGCCGGTGATGAGTGCCAGCATGCCCGGCTGGAGCGCATTCACGCCGATCACGCCGATGTAGGCATCGGCTCCCCCGGCCGCCACGGGGATGCCCTGAGTCAGCCCCGTCTTTTCGGCCATCTCCCTGCCGAGCGGGCCGACCGCTTCGCCGATCTTCAGCACTCTCCGCGGAAGTTTGTCGAAAACATCACCCAGACCGATCCGCTCGTACAGGGACGCGGGCAGCCCTCCCTCAGGGGCGTTGTAGAACCAGCGGACCGTAGCCGTGTTGATGTTCAGAGACACCTCTCCGGTCAGGCGGTAGGCCAGCCAGTCGGTATGTTCGAAAATCGTCTTTGCCCCGGCGTAGACTTCGGGTTCGTTGCGCTTCAGCCACAGGACCTTGCAGGGGAACCATTCGGCGGACACATTGCTGTGGCCGACGTACTTCAAGGC
>JAFGQJ010000320.1 GCA_016935715.1 Spirochaetales bacterium | reverse complement strand
GGTCAGCCCTCAACCGGACAGCTTTCCGCTCCGGCAGGCTGGATTTCACCTGCAGCGGCCCGTTTGGAACGAGCGGCGCCGGGCTTCCTGAACAGATTGCGGGTCATGCAGACGATCCACTTCCAGTGCAGTACCAGGTGCAGCAGCACGCCGGCGGTCATCAGGATCCCGCCCCAGTTGTGCAGATCCTTCCACAGCAGGCGGCTGACGCCCAGAAACTCCTGGGCGTAGCGGGGGTTGCGCCCCCCCTGGTAGCCGCCGGAGCCGGCGAAGAACAGGAACAGTCCTGAAAATACGACCAGCAAAAATGCGACGCCGATCAGGACGTCCACGTAGTAGTTGACTCTCGCCCTGTTCGGTTTTCTCTTCTTATCCGTCATGGTTATCCTCCAAATTAATGCCTTTGATCAGGCGTTTTCTCGGGCGTCGGACCTCAGTTGCCCGACGCACGGTCTGCCGCAGCCTGAAGGGCTTCCTTCACGCCCGAGAACTCGATGCCGTTCTCGACGCAGAAATCGCGGACCGACACGCCCGCCTTGCCCATCGGCAGACCGAGTGCTGCTTCTATCTCTTCGCGGCTCACTCCCCAGGACAGGAGCTCCCCGAAGGTGGTCTTGCCCTTGACCTCCCCCGCCTCGGCCGCGGGGGTCCCGGAGTTCTCCCCGGCGACTTCCGTCGTCTGTCCGCCCGCGGCGGCTTCCTCCGTCCCGGCAGCTTCCTCCGCCCCGGCCCCGGAGCGGGCGGACAGGTCGACCGTCCTGGCCGCGACCGCCTCCAGCTCCTCCCGGCTAACCCGCTCCTGCAGGACAGCAATCGCGGTGGAGGGCAGCAGGGTGTCCTCCTCTGGGGTGTAGGGAAGGGCCGAGTAGAGGGACACGAACCAGCGGACCGAGTCGGTCCCGATCTCTCCGTTCTCCATTTCCCCGTACATGTCCTCGAGGCTCTTGGTGAGGAACGCGGCCGGATCGTCCGCGTCCACGGAGAAGGCAGCGGCCAGTGCATCTGCCGGAACGGCGAAGGCCTCCTGGATATCACCGAAGCTGTAGGATCCGCGGATGTCGGCGGGGTTGTACTGTCCGGCGAACTTCCCGGTGGTGTAGGCGGCGGGGACCTTGCTGGACTTGGTCTGCCAGAGGTTGAGCATCATGGTTCCGCCGATTCCAACGATGAACACCACCAGGACGACCGGTACGATATGCCTGCTTCTCAGGGTCATGCGGTTGCCTCCTTCGCGGGTATTTTCGCGGACGCCTCGAGCCTGGCCGTGGTCAGCTCCAGCGTTTCGGGCACGGGGCAGGCCTGCTCCGAGGTGCATTTCAGGCAGACGATGCACTGGTGATGGCGCACCGCGCCGCCGGTGCTGACCGGAATGTTCATCGGGCAGACCCGGTCGCAGGCCTTGCAGTCGATGCATGTCGAGGGATTTCGCCGGATCTTGAAAATGCGGAACAGGTTGAACACCCCGAGCAGCGCGCCGTAGGGACAGGCGTACTTGCAGAAGGGACGCTCCACCGCCAGGGAAAGCAGGAGCACCACGATCAGGATGATGATCGAGACCAGGGTGACCTCGGATGTCCAGAAGTTGAACAGGGCGAAGTAGGGATCGATATTCGCGAACATCAGAACTCCGGTGGCCGCGGTCATGTAGACGATCAGGCCCAGCGTCACGTAGCGCAGGTAGCGCAGGATCCTGTCGAGCCCGTACGGGATCAGGCGGTTGAACCGCCGCCCGAAGATTTTTCTGCCGAGCTTTCCGAACCATTCCTGGATGCTCCCGAAGGGGCAGACCCAGCCGCAGAACACGGGTCCCAGAAAGACGGTCAGGACGAATACGATCCACATCAGGATGAACGACGCGGAATGGACCTTGCGCACGAAGGTCCCCGTGGTGATGAACTGATACACCGAGACCACCCCGCCGAACGGGCAGACGGCGTGAAGGGAGGCGGAGGAAAGGACCGGAATCGCTTTCCCCGCCTCCTCCAGGGAGTGGTTCACGGCGATCAGAGCGATCAGCGCGAAGAAGAAGATCTGAACGATCAGCCGGATCTTCGCGGCCCTGCGCGCGCCCGCCGACCTGCTGCCGGCGCCCCTGGACCCGGAGGTCCGGCGCGCTTCAGTCCTGCTTGTTTTCGCCATGTACGTGCTCCTATGTCTCGTTTATTTTGTCTAGCTGTAGCGTCTCAGGTTGTTGCGGAAAGCCCGCAGGTGGTTCTCGGAGGCCTGCTTCAGCTGCTCGAACAGATCCCTGACATCCGCCGGCAGGTCTTCCGCCAGGAAGGACTCGTACATGGCGATGTTGTCGATCTCCGCCTGGACCCCCGTCTCGAAGGCGGATTTCAGGTCCGCCGGCAGTGCGACGTGCAGGCCCGAGGTGTCCTTCGGCAGGGAGTAGCCGTACTTTGCGAACATCTCCGCCACCCACTCGATGTGGCGCTCCTCGGCGGACATGATGTTGGTGAACGGCCGGATGGCGCCGTACTCCCCGATGATCAGCTCGTACTCGGCCCGCGCCAGGTACTCGTCCTGGATGGCATAGGTGAGCATCTGCTCCAAGGTCAAGCCGCTCCTGCCTTCCGCTCCTTTGGCACCGAAGTCCCCGCCGGCGGCCGCGGAATCCGCAAAGGCGACCAGGGCCACCGCCGTGCTCAGGGCAACAACCAGTGCCAATATTCTTATACTCGATTGTCTCATTTGAAAACCTCCTCGTGGTTTTTTTTCTCTTCGAGCACAAGGGTACAGGTTGCATATCAAGCAGAGGTGGAGGATCTGTGAAGATTGTGTGAAGGAGCTTGTACGGAGCCTGCCGGGTTGGGTACTATTGGATTGAGTGAATCATGGCACGGATATTCGTCGTCGAGGACAATGACTCCCTGAGGGAGGCGGTCTGCTCCTACCTGCGCCTGAACGATCATGAAATCGTCGAGTTCGCCCGGCTCGGGGGCGTGCTGGAAGCGGTGGATACCCGGCCGCCGGATCTCATCGTTCTGGATGTCATGCTCCCCGACGGGGACGGCTTCCTCCTGGCCAGGAAGATCCGCAGGAGCCACGGCGTGCCGATCATCTTCCTGACCGCCAAGGCCACCGAGTCGGACAGGATCACGGGTTTCGAGCTCGGCGCGGACGACTACGTGGTCAAGCCCTTCTCTCCCAAGGAGCTGTCCCTGAGAGTCGAGGCGGTCCTGCGTCGCAGCGGCCGGGCGGCGGCAGAGGAGGTCCGGACCGGGCGCTGGAGCCTGGGGGAGCACGTGCTGGAGCTGGACGAGACGGCCCACCGCGCCTCGGTTGATGATGCCGAGATCAGCCTCACCGTGGCGGAGTGGAAGATCCTCTCCTACCTGGCCGGTCATTCGGGTACAGTGGTGGGCCGGGAGAGGCTGCTGGGGGAGAGCCTGGACTACCTGGTGGCGGAAGGCTCGGAGCGCACCGTGGACACGCACATCAAGAATCTGCGGGCCAAGCTCGGCGAGGCGGGGTGGATCGAAACGGTGCGGGGTTTCGGCTACCGCTTCTCGGGTGTCGAGCCGTGAATCGGCTGTTCGCCCGCACCCTGATGACGGTGCTCGGCGCGCTGTTGATCCTGGTCGCCGTGATGGCGGCCGCTTCCGCCGTGGGATTCCGCCGATCCCTCGACGGCTGGGCGCAGATCCGGACCCTCCAGCTGGAGGAGGCGGCCCGGCAGATCATTCTGCGTTTTCCCGATCCGGCGGAGTTGCCCGTTCCCGAAGACGTGCCCCTTTTCGTATACGATTCCGCGGGGCAGCTGATCTGGTCCAACAGGGGCGAGGGGGGACGCCGCAGAGGCGGCAGCGCCAGCGCACCCCAGGGAGTCCAGGACGAGCTGATCGAGCTCAGGGAGGGCGGCCGGCTGCTCGGCTACTACCGCAGCGCTCAGATGCGCTTCGAAAACGATGCGGCCAACAACCGTTTTCTCAACTCCCTCCGCCTGACGACCTGGCTGGGCCTCGCCCTGGCCCTGATCATCTCCGTTCCCCTGGCAGCTGTTTTCTCCCGCAGCCTCAGCAGGCCGGCGATCGCCCTGTGCCGGGGTCTCGACCGGATCAGCCGGGGCGATCTCTCTGTCCGCGTTCCCGAAAGGGGTGCCGAGGAGCTGACCCGGATCGCCCGCTCGACCAACAGGCTGGCGGAGCAACTGGAGCGGGAGCAGGGCATCCGCAGGCAGTGGGTGCAGGACATCGCCCACGATCTGCGCACCCCGATCGCCGCCATGCGGGCCCAGTTCGAGGGCATGCGCGACGGGGTGCTCGACCTGTCGGGGGAGCGCATCGGCAAGAGCCTCAGGGAGCTTTCCCGGCTCGAAAGCCTGGTAGCCGACCTGGAGGAGCTGATGCGCCTCGAGTCTCCCGAGATGAAGGTGTCGATGGAAGAGATCGAAGCGGATGCTTTCATCGAGGAGATCGCCGGGCGCTTCGCCGCAGAGCTGGCCGGCAGGGGGATCCGAATAAGCGAGAGCTGCGGGACCGACCGCTTCCGGGCGGACCCGGGTCTGCTGCAGCGGGCCGTCGGCAATTTCATCGTAAACGCGATCCGCCACACGCCCCGTGGGGGACTGATCGAGTGTTCGATCACGCCCGCCGGGGATGGGAAGGTGTCCATTTCAGTGGCCAACTCCGGCGAACCGATTCCCGCCGCCGAGCTGGAGAAAGTCTTCGACCGCCTGTTCAGGGGCGAGTACGCCCGCAGCTCTCCCGGCTCGGGGCTGGGCCTCACCATCGCCCGGCGCATCGCCGAGCTGCACGGGGGCAGGGCGGCGGTCCGCAACAGGGAGGGAGGAGGGGTGATCGCCGAGCTGGTCGTCTGAGCTGTTTATTTGCAGAAGTCGGCGCACCCGAGGGTTTCCCGAAGCGCAAGCCGTTTCGCCAGCCTCCGGGAGTCGCCCTTGTAGTTCACGGCGGTCGCGGGAATCGCATCGAGGCTTTCGAAGACCTTGTCATTGAACGGCGAGCTGCGCAGCTTGTACTTCATGAACTTGCCGTCCCGCCTCTCCTCCACGAGCCCGGCTTTCCGCAGCACGGTAAGACTCTTCGATACGGCGTACTGGGGTTTCTCGAGGACGTACACCACCTCGCACACGCACAGCTCTCCGGGAGCCTGACGCAACAGGCGGAGAATGCGCAGCCGGGTCTCCTCCCCGGCGGCTCGATATGCCTCGATTGCACTGTTCATGTATGCTGTATATGGCATATATGTACTGGAGTCAAGAGCCCTGCGGTTGAAATGAGCTTCGCGGACTCAAATCGATTTCCGGTAGACCCGGTAGCGCTTGTAGATCCGAGCGCCCAGGCGTTCGGCCAGCTTCGGGGTGTACGGGTTGTCCGCGGAGGTCAGGGACAGATCGGCCCACCTGTAGCCCTTGGCCCTGGCTCGCCTTGCCATCTCGTCGAAGAGCAGCACGGCCACTCCTCCGCCCCAGTACCGGGGGAGGATGAGCACGCTCTTGATCGCCACGCATTCCGGCCGGCGTCTCATGTGCCGGAGCAGTGACAGGGCATTCCAGGGGTATCGCAGACCGTTGGCATGTATGAGGGCCTCGTTCAGATTCGGGATGCCGGGGAACCAGCCCACGGTCCTGCCCTCCACTTCGGCGAACAGGAGGAGATCCGGGTCGGCGATGCGGGCGAAAGGCTCGAGCAGCGCTTGCACCGCGGAGCGGGGCCAGGGACGGTGATCCGGCAGATGAGCCAGAGACTCGTTCAGAAGCAGGTGGATCGTATCCACCTCCTGCTCCAGCCGCTTCGGGTCGGGGGTGCGGATCCGCACCCAGCCCCCGCGCCGGATGCGTTCGGCCAGCCGCGCCAGCCTCTGCCGCGCCGGGCTGTCGTCGTGGAGATCGGCGGCAAAGGCCAGATTGTCCCCTCTGGCCGGCTGGAAGCCGAGACGCTCCATGAACTCCCGGTAGTACGGCGGTGAGTGGCCGCAGAGGATGACCGGGGGCCGGTCCCTGCCCTCGATCAACACCCCGTAGCCGTTCTCGCGGTCCAGGTTGAAGGGGCCGCTGAGGGTGTCCAGGCTACGCTCCCTTGCCCAGGCTGTCACGCGCCCGAGCAGGCTTTCGGCGATCCCGATGTCTTCGAGGTACTCGAAGAAACCGAACATGCACTCCCGCCTGTTACTCTCGGCATTGACGGCTTTGTCCTCGGCGGCGCAGATCGTACCCGCCATTCGTCCGTCCCGCCAGGCGGTGAACAGCTCAGCCTCTCCGCGCCGGAAGAACGCTCCGCGTCCGGGATCGAGCGTCCTGGCCCTTTCGGGCAGCAGAGGAGGAACCCAGAGAGGATCGTCGCGGTAGATCTTCCAGGGAAGGGTGAGGAAGCGACGCCTGTCGCTCCGGGAGCGGACCCTGCGGATTTCGATTCCGCTCACCGGCCGGCCGCCTCCCCGGCTGCCCTGCGCACCTCCAGCTCCCCGACGATTCGATCGTAACGTTCCCGGGACAGGGGATAGAATACGGCGCAGAGGATCCCCAGGCAGAGCAGGAGCGCGGGGATCGGTCCGGTGATCATGCGGATCGCCAGCTCGGCGCGGTGCTGCTGGACGGCTACGTTTGCCTGGTAGCCGAAGGCGTCGAGCAGCAGCAACACCAGGGGGACGGCGATCGAGGCGGCCGCCTTGTGGGACAGGGTAACGATGCTGTAGAACATCCCCTCGTGGCGCTTTCCCGTCTGCCACTCATCCCATTCGATCGCATCGGGCAGGATCGACCAGGGAAGCACATGGGCCGCAGACACACCGATGCCCGCCAGGGCGCAGAGCCCGAGCAGCAGCGCCAGCGGGGTCGAGGGTCCCAGGGTGATGATCACCAGCTGGACCACCGCCCAGAAGGCTATCCCGGCGATGTAGGCCAGCCGCTTGTTCCAGCGCCGGGCGACCCAGTTCCAGAGGGGCAGCGCAAGGATGGCGGTCACGAAGATGGTGCCCATGATCAGGTCGCTCTGATTCTCCCGCAGGACGCAGTATTTGATGAAGTACAGAAGGATTGCCTGGGCGATGTCCACAGCGATCCAGGTGCCCAGGAAAATCCCCATGCCCATGAGAAACGGAGGATTCCCGAAGGCGGCGCGGAGGGATTCGAACAGCTTCGGCTGCTCCTGAGCCATGAACTCCCGCCGCTCCTTTGTACCCAGGAACGTGAGAAACAGGGGAACGGCGCTGACCAGGCCGAAAAGGAAACCCATGGTCAGGACTTTGGGTGCGTTTTCGGGCCGGAAGGTCCCGATCATCAGCAGGGGAATGGTGAAGGCGACCAGGCTGCCCAGGATGGAGAAGAACATCCGGTAGGTCGTGATGGAGGTGCGCTGGTCGTACTCGGAGGTCAGCTCCGGGGTGAGGGAGAAGTAGGGCATGTACACCAGCGTGGCGGCTGTATCGAACAGGAGGAATGCCGCGGCGTAGTAGACGGCCAGGAACAATTCCCTCTGGAATCCTGGGCGCCACCAGAGCATGGCGAAGGCCAGACCGAAGGGCAGGGCGCCGAATAGGAGAAACGGCCGCCTCCTTCCCCACCGGCTGCGGGTCCTGTCGGAGAGGTGCCCGATGATCGGGTCGTTCACGTAGTCCCAGCTTCTGCCGATGAAAAAAGCCGCCGCCGCCACCGAAGGGGACACCCCGACCACGTCGGTGAGGAAGATCGCGAAGTAGGCGCCGATCAGGGTCGTGGTCAGGCTGAATCCCAGGTCTCCCGATCCGTAGAGCAGTTTGGTAATCCACGGCAGCTTCTGCTTCATCGCCGCACCCCCGGCACCGCGCCTCCCCCGGCGCCGCACGACACCCGGCGCCCGCCCCGATCAGCGCTTAGGAAAAGTATATGCTCAGGATCGGGATCCCACAAGCTTGCCGGGAAGCAGGGAGGAGGCAAATCTCTGGCGCCCATCCAGCATTCCATCAGTCAGATCAATCGTGCGTAATCGGGAATAAAACGGGGTCGGTACCCTCAGATTTTCGTGAAAATTTGCGATTTTGGTTCAAATTTTGTCCGAATTCTGAGGGTGCGCCATGGCTCCATAACAGAACCCGGGTGATGCCGTTGCCGGAGCGATGCGCCCACGGGCGGCATACCCCAGGCATACTCCGGACATACTCCGGGCATACCCCCATCCTCCTCTGGTGCATCCCTGCCATACCTTGTATAATCCCCCGAGCTATGCCGAATATGCAGCAGATCGATTCACACTGGCCGAATCTGGTCGTTTCCTTTCTTCTGGCCGCCGCTCCCGCCTTGATCCTGCTGCGCTACTACATCCGGCAGGACCGGGAGCGGCCCGAGCCCAAAGGCCTGATCGTACGGATTTTTTTTCTCGGGATCGCAGCGACTTTCCTGGCCGTTCCGCTGGAGCTGCTGGCGAGCATGTTCCAGGGACTGTTCGCCGGTTTTCCCCTGCTCATGGCTCTGTTCAAGGCTTTCGTGGTCGCGGCGCTCGTGGAGGAGTACCTGAAGCTCACCGTGGTGCGGCTATTCGCCTACCGCAACCGCAATTTCGACGAGGTCATGGACGGCGTGGTCTACACGATCGTGGCCAGCCTGGGATTTGCCTGCATGGAGAACATCCTCTACGTGATGGGAGGCACCGTCTGGACGGCCCTGACCCGGGCGGTCACCGCGATCCCGCTCCACGCCACGGCGTCGGGACTCATGGGCTACTACCTGGGCCGGGCAAAATTCGTTCCCTCGCCGCAGATGGAAAAGGCCCTGATCAGAAGGGGTCTGCGCATCGCCATCTTCGTCCACGGCGCGTACAATTTCCTGCTGTTCGCCGCACCGCTGCTGGGAACCGTGCTGCTGGCGGGGCTCGTCCCGCTGATCATCGGAGCCTTCCTGGCTCTGCGGACCCGCATCCGCAGCGCCCTGGATGAGGATGGGCGGCGCCGGCAGCTCGAGCACCTCGTATGAGCAGACCCGCGCT
>JAFGQJ010000319.1 GCA_016935715.1 Spirochaetales bacterium | reverse complement strand
GGCGCTTTCAACCTTTTCCCGTCGAAATCGTACGGGATGGCGAGGAATTGACCGTCAGCCTGACTCCCGCGTTTCCCCTCGCCAGACCGGAGTGGGTGTTTGCACTGGTCTTGTGCATTGCCCTGGCCTTCACCGCCTTCTACCTGGTGCTGCATCTTCCGGAGGACAACGCCTCGAATTTCATCACCCTGGCTGCACTGTTCTATCTGGTGTTCACGGCCTTGAAACCTTTCTACTACGAGAGTTTTTTTTCGAATCTCATGATCCATTTCGGGAAGCTCACCTCCTGGTTCATGGTCTTCTTTGCTCTGTACTTCCCCCCTCCGAAAGGCAGGCCGGAGCTCCGCAGGTCGATCATCGCCGTAGTGCTGGCCGCCTATATCGCCTTTACCGCGGTTCGGATGATCTACTTCTCCCGCTGGGCTTCCAGCTCTCAGGACATCTGGCTCGATCGTTACCGCTTCCTCGGAAAGATCAACAATATATCCGACGGCGTGGCTTTCACCGTGTATCTGGCCGTTCTGATACGTTCCTACCTGACCACGGCCCATGCGCAGCACAAGAAGCAGCTGGAGTGGATCATGGCGGGGTTCCTGATAGCGATTCCCCCCTATTTTTTCCTCGATCAGCTGCCGCTCATCCTCGGTGGGCCGGAGGGCATGCGGGTCAGCATGGGTAACTTCGCGAATCTCTTCCTGTGCTTCGTGCCGCTGTTTTTCATCATCGGGCTGCTGAAACACCGGGTGTTCAACATCAAATTCTTTGCCAGCCGCTACGTGGTCTATCTCATTCTGGCCATCCTGATCTTTGCATTCTTCACGGTCCTCTATGAGCCTGCACGGAGTCTGTTCACGCTCAACTACGGCGTGCCGGACAGCATAGCCGGTTTCCTGGTAACCACGACCCTCTTCCTGCTGCTCATACCGATCCGTTCGGCCGTCTGTACACTGATCGACCGGCTGTTCTACCGCACGCACTACCGGCGGACCCTCCAGTATTCGGCAAGTCTGGAAAAACGGAATATGGAATTGAAGCTGCTGATCGACGAATTGAATCTTCGCAACATGCGTTCATTCCAGAAGGACAGGATGAGGGAGCTGAGAGGCGTCGTGAGCGGGATCACTCATCGAGTGAATGATCAGGTCAATTTCATCTCCGGCAGCCTGACCGCGCTGGAGAGGAAGATGCGCGAGTTGTTCAGGGCTCTGGAAAACGCCCAACAGCCGCCGCCGCCGGTCCGGGATCTGTACCGGGAGCTGCAGAAGCTGATCGACGCAGCCCAGGAGGGAGACCTTGAGATCCGGGATTTCCTTCGCCGGCTGGCGACTCTCTCGGGCTCCCGGGCCAGCATTCCGGTGAGCGTGAGCACGGATCACCTGCTGAAAAGCGTGGCGGCCAGGCTGGAGAGGAGCAACCCGTCAGCCTTCCTGCGGTTCCAGGAGGACGGCAGCGCTCAGGTCCTGTGCAATCCCGACGAGCTGATACAGGTGCTGTGCTACGTGGTGGACAACGCCCTGGAGTCCGGGATCGGTCCAAAAGAAGAGGTCTGGATCCAGGGCGACCTCCACGAACACTGCTACCGCATCCGTATAACAGACGAGGGACTGGGCATCGATGCGGCCAATCTGAAAAAAGTCTTCGATCCATTCTTTTCCACGAAATCCGAGCATGACGGCCTGGGCCTGTACTTCAGCCGCATGCTGATCGAACGCAACGCCGGATCGATCGATCTGTCGAGCAGGCCCGGACGAGGCACGGTCGTTACGATCCTGCTGCCCCTCGAAGCGCAGGAGGGCGCAGAGCAGGGAATCCCGGAGGACGTCGACCCGGCGGACATCGACCCGGCAGATGCCGCCCCGGCGGACACCGCCCCGGATGCATCATGATGAACGTTCAGATCTACACCGACGGCGGCTGCTCGGGAAATCCGGGTCCGGGGGCCTGGGCGTACATCCTCATTGAGGGGGAGGAGGAAAGCCGGGACGCCCGCTTCGTCGCTCAGACCACGAACAATCGGATGGAGCTGCAGGCGGTGATCGAAGCCCTGCAGCGGGTAGGGCAGGATCCCGAGCTGGCCTCCGCCGGGATCGAGCTGTTCACCGATTCCCAGTACGTGAAAAACGGCATCAGCGAATGGATCCACACCTGGAAGAAAAACGGTTGGAAAACCCGCTCCAGGAAGCCGGTGAAGAACCAGGACCTCTGGAAGCAGCTGTTGAGCCTGAGCTCGGCACTGGACATCCGCTGGCGCTGGCTGCAGGGGCATGCCGGACACAGGTACAACGAGGCCTGCGACCGGCTCGTCCAGGAGGCGATCAGGCTCGGAACGCGCTGAAGCAGCGGGTCAACTGAAGCAGCCGTTCGTTTTGCCCGTTATCTTCTATTAGAAACATTGTAGAAACATCCCCTTGGACACCGCGGTCTTTGCCTCCGGTTGCCAGGAGTCCAGAGCGGAGATCGCGGGCAGGGGAGGCAGGGGAAGCCATGCTCGCCGTGATCGCCAGCCAGGCCCCGCTGGGTATCGAGGGGATCCCCATCCAGGTGGAGGTCGACATCCGCAGGGGGATTCCCGGCATCGACGTGGTGGGATTGCCCGACGGGGCCGTCCGGGAAGCCCGCGACCGGGTACGGGTGGCCATCCGCAACAGCGGATTCCGCTTCCCGGACGACAGGATCCTGGTCAACCTCTCTCCGGCCGGGATCAGGAAGGAGGGGGCCAGCTACGACCTGGCCATAGCCCTCGCCATCCTCAACGCCTCGGGGCAGGTGCCGTTT
>JAFGQJ010000053.1 GCA_016935715.1 Spirochaetales bacterium | reverse complement strand
GGGAGGTCGATCCCGCTGAGCTGGCCCAGGCCGAACTCCCGGCAGTAGTACACGATGCGCTCGATGCCCAGCTCATCGCCGACGGTGTAGAAGTACACGTCGCAGGATTCAGCCAGGCCTCCCAGCAGGTCCAGGGCGCCGTGGCCGACCTTGCTGTGGCAGCGGAATATCCGGTCTCCGTAGAAGATCTCTCCCGTGCAGGTGATCTTCCGCGTGACCGGGAACGCCTCCTCCTCCACCAGGGCCGTGGTCATGATCACTTTGAAGGCCGAGGCCGGAGGATAGGAGGACTGGATGGCCCGATTGATGAAGGGAAAGGTCGGATCCAGGGACAGGCGTGTAAATTCCCGGGACCCGATCTCGGTGAAGAACAGATTCGCGTCGTAGAAGGGATAGGAGGCCATGGCCAGGACTTCCCCCGTAGAGGGTTTCAGCACCACGACCGATCCGATCCGCTCTCCCAGGGCTTTCTCGCAGAGCAGCTGAATCCGCCTGTCGATGGTCAACACCAGACTCCTGCCCGGTTCCGGAGGAATGTCCTCCTCGGGCCTTCCCTTGAGATACTGTTCGCGTACGTCGACGGTCCGGAAACGCGTGCCGTCTTTGCCCCGCAGCAGCAGATCGTACTGCTTCTCCACTCCGCTCTTGCCCAGCACCGTACCGAAGCTGTAGCCCTGGTTGTACAGTACCTGGATCTCCTCACGGTTGATGTCTCCGACGTAGCCGATCACGTGCGAAAGGGAGCCGCCGACCAGATAGTTCCGCATCGGCTTGTTGTGCCAGGTGACGCCGGGAAACTCAGCCAGATGCTCGGCAAGAAAGGCGATGGTTTCGAATCCCACCCCCCCCTTGAGCTCGATCGGCTGGTAGAGGTGGTAGTAACGCGGAGGGACCTTGTTTTCGATCTCCTCTACGGTTATGTCCAGGGCTTCGGCAATTCGCGCGAACAGCTCCGGCCTGCTCTCCGCCGGCACTTCCGCGGGGATGAGGTCCACGGCGAAGGAATCCTGGTTGACGACCAGGGGGAAATCATAGTGGCGATCGAAGATCTCCCCGCGCTGTGCCGGGATCGGGAGCTCCCGTCGAACCACGGCCCGGGCTCTGCGTTTGAACTCCCATCCCCGGATCAGCTGGAGGTAGAACAGCTGCCCGATGAGGATCACGAAAACCAGAGAGATCACCGCTCCCAGGGCGATGGCCCGGCCTTTAACCCTGGGGGCCGATTCGCTGCTCATATCCAATCCTTGTTCTGAGGCTTGAAGACCTTCAGCGTACCAAGGAGGGCGAACATGAATGGTGCCAGCACGGCGTTGTACCCCATCTCTATCCAGAGCGGTCCGGTGAATACGCTGAAACCTTCAGCGGGGATCGCCAAAAAGCTCACCAGGAGGGAGGAGCTGAGGGCTTTGATCAGAGTCGCGACGAGCGTCAGGACAACCGGCATGAGAATGGGATCCACGAAAATGCTGCCCACGGTGAGGCCGTAGAGGAAACCCACCACCGTGCGGATGAACGCATGAAACCCCAGCGGGGAAAGGCTCAGGAAATCTTCGACCAAGCCGCTTGCGAACCCGCTGAGCTGAGCGGTCATGCTGCCCCTGCGGATGCCGACGAACACCAGGATGATCAGGCCCGGGTCCGGGATCACTCCGCGCACGGCCACCCAGCGCAGCAGGGTGCTCTGCAGCACGATCGCTCCGGCGATCATTCCCGTGGACAGGAGAAATGCTTTCAGGTCCCGGCTCATTTTTGTTCCGTATCAATGATATAGACGAACTCCAGTCGGGAAAAATCGACGATCGGCTCCACCTCCAGCTCCAGGGAAGCTTCGTATCCCTTGGCCGTCATCTCCCTGACCCGCCCGATATGAATCCCCTCGGGGAACAGCCGGCCCATGCCGGAAGTGATGACCAGCTCGCCGTACTGCACCTCCTCCACCGCCAGCTTCTTCACGTAGCTCATCACGAGCATATCCGCCATACTCTGGCTGCCCGCTATCAATCCGTCGAATCTGGAGCTCTGCAGCCGGGCGGCAACGTAGGAGTTGGGATCGGTAATGGGCTGCACTGTCGACGTGGCCAGCGACACCAGCACGACCCTGCCGACCAGCCCCTGCAGTCCCCGTTGAAAAGCGATGACCGGCATCCCCTCACGCATCCCGTGGATGGTGCCGCGGTTGACCATTATGGTGGAAAACTGATTGCCCGGATCCCGGGCGATCACCTCGGCGGCGATATAGCGGAAAGGCAGATCCCGGGCAAAACCCAGCTGCTCGCGCAGCTCCTGATTTTCCCGCCGCAGCCCCGCGAGATCCCGGGAAACCCGCTCGTACTCCATCAGCCGGCTCCGAGCCTGCTCCAGCTCGGTTTGCAGGCGTCTGAGCTCCCGTATGGAGGTCACGGTTTCCGTGAACCAGTTGGTAACGGCATGGAGGGAGATCTGAAAAACAGAAAAAAAGGATTGCCCCACCTTCTTGGGTTGAAGGATTACATTGCGGTTGGTGAACAGCATCATCAGCAGGCACAGTACCAGGATTACGGTAAAGGTGACGCCGTTCTTGTTTTTACGGACAAAGCTGGGAATACCCGGCATAGCTCGCTTCGCTGGCCCTAGTAGCGCACGTTGTAGAATCGCTTGCCCATGTCCTTGAGATTCTCGAGGAACTTCCCCGCTCCCATCGCCACGCACAGCAGGGGATTTTCCGCCAGAATGACCGGCACCCCCGTCTCCTTGGAAACGAGCTTGGGGAACCCCTTCAGCAGTGATCCGCCTCCGGTCATCACGATGCCCCTCTCCACGATATCCGCGGCCAGCTCCGGCGGGGTTTCTCCGAGGGTCTTCTTGATCTCCTCGATCACCTGGTAGGTAGGCTCCTTCAGCGCCTCTCGGACCTCCACCGAGTCCATCTCCAGGCGCCGCGGAAGGCCGGTTATGGCGTCGGTGCCCTTGATCTCCATTTTCTCGATCGTCTTCTCCGGCGAGGTGTTGCCGATGGTGATCTTGACGTTCTCCGCGGTCTGATCTCCGATGATGAGGTTGTGGATATTGCGGACGTGCTTGATGATTGCCTCGTCGAACTCGTCCCCGCCGAGCCGTATTGCGTTGGCTACGACGATCCCGCCAAGGGAGATCACCGATATTTCCGTGGTCCCCCCGCCCACGTCGCACAGCATGTGCCCCGCCGGCTCCAGGATGGGGATGTTGGCCCCAAGGGCTGCTGCCATCGACTCTTCGATGAGGTAGACCTCGCGCGCACCGGCCTGTTCGGCGCTCTCCCGCACCGCCCGCTTCTCCACCTCCGTGATGCAGGTGGGAACCCCGATGACCATTCGCGGTTTGACGAGCCAGCGGCGTTGAATCACCTTGGAGATGAAAAAGCGGATCATCTTCTCGGTTGTTTCGAAATCGGCGATCACGCCGTCGCGCATCGGGCGGATCGCGATGATGTCCCCCGGGGTCTTCCAGAGCATCCTCTTGGCTTCGGTACCCACGGCTACAACGCGTTTGGTGCCCCGCTCCACCGCTACCACCGAAGGCTCTGACAGCACGATTCCCTTTCCCTTTACGTGCACAAGGGTGTTGCAGGTGCCCAGATCGATTCCGATATCAGCTGAAAAGGCTTCAAACATCTTGCCAAGCCCCATTTGGTTCCTCCATCAAGTCTTGCTGCGCTAACGATAGTATCGCAATCGAGCCCCGTAGTGGGACGGATCAACGGCCAGCGCCTTGCGCCAGTGCGCCCGAGCCCGGATTGGATCGTTCATATTAGAATAGATTTCGCCTAAATAATAGTAGGCATCACTGGAGTTCGGATCGTCGACCAGGATCTGCGTGTACTGGCTCTCCGCCTTGAAATAATCCTCTCTCTCGAAATAAATCTGGCCGAGAAGGAACCTTGCCCGTATCTCCACGGCGGCATCTTCGGTCTTGTTGATTGCCCGCAGCAGGTATTCCTCGGCTTCCCGGCTGCGCTCGGCCTGGAGGTAGGTCTGTCCGATGGTGAGCAGCAGCAGATCCGTCGTGTTGATCTCCAGAGCCTTCTGAAAGTAATCGAGACCTTCCTCCAGCTGACCCAGCTGGGTTGCTGCCAGGCCGAGGTAGTCATAGATGTCCTCGCGCTGATAGTCCTCCTCCAGGGCCGCCTGCAGGTACTTCAGAGTCAGATCGTAGTAGTACTTTCCCTTGTGATAGTAGGCTTTGCCCAGGATATAGTCCGTCTCCGCGTTCCAGCTGCCCGCCGAGCTCAGCCTGGAGCGCCTGAGGGACACGATCGCCTCATCGAGGTAGGGGATGCGCTCCTCCAGGTTTACCTCGGATACGGCCTTGTAGAAATAGGCAAAACCCCTGTAGGCCAGGAGCTGGCCGTTCACGGGATCTTCCTCCAGCTGGTCGTCGCAGCGGCTGATGAGCTCGTCGTAGAGGCGGTTCTGCCACAGTTCGCTCAGGGGCTGCAGATCCTGCTCCGGCTGGATGCGGCCCCTGATGCGGCTGATCCAATCCAGCCGCCATGCCAGGATCGAAACACCGGCGAGGAGAAACACCAGGGCTACAACGATCCAACCGCCTCCGCGTTTGCCCCGCCTTTTGTAGCGGTATCGCTCGACGTTCAGTATCAGATTACCCCTCCCAACTGAAAACCCGCGTATCTTCGAAAAGAAGGGCAGGTCGGTAAGCCGGGTTCTGTCGACGGGCCATCATCTGTCTGGGTGCCGGACGTCTCCGTCGGCACTCGTGCAGTCCACCCGCGGGCCCTCTGAGCCAGAGCAACTCCTGACCCGCTGCTCGACTTTGCTCCTGATGAGGCTTGCCGTACCCCGTGCGTTGCCGCAAAACGGGTGGTGGGCTCTTACCCCGCCTTTTCACCCTTGCTCGGGGCACCGTCAAGCGGTGTCCCGGCGGTATGTTTTCTGTGGCGCTGTCTGTTGACTGATCAGCTCTGGCGAGCTGCTCACGTCACCCGGGAGTTACCCGGCATCATGCTCTGCGGAGCCCGGACTTTCCTCTGAAAGCGACGCGCTTGCGCGCCCCACTCTCAGCGATGGCCAAACCTGCCCTCCAATACTTTATCGTAAAAAATCGCGAAACATCAACAGTCCATCAGTCCATCAACAGTCTGCGAGACAGTGAAGCCCGCGGAGGTCAATCCCCATCCTCCTCTTCGTCGTCGCCTCCGTCATCCGAGTCTCCTTCGCCCTCCGAATCCGAATCAGCTTCACCCTCCCCCTCCTCTTCGTCCCCGGATTCCTCCTCTTCTTCGCCGTGCTCTTCCGTCTCCTCGATTTCGTTGAACAGGATGCGGCTGCAGTAGGGGCAGAACATGATCCCGTCTCCCCGGCGCACGTCATTGACGAACTGTACGGAGAGGATCATATGGCAGCCGCTGCAGACTCCGTGCTCGATCGGCACGATACCCGTGCCCTCCTTGCTCTTGATGATCCGCTCGAACTTGAAGAGGATCTCCTCGTCCAGACCCGGGGTAATCGATTTCTCTTTTTTCTCGAGGGCTTTCAGGTCCTTGCTTCTTTCGCTGATCGCCTCTTTGATCCGGGACTGTTCTTTCTGGACCTCCTCCTCCTGCTTGCTGATCATGGTCTCGTCTTTTTCCAGGTTGACTTTCATCTCCTGATGCAGCTGCTCTTCCCGCTGCAGGTCCCGGCGCAGATCCTGCTCCTTCTCCCCGGAGTCCTTGATCTCCTTGTCCAAAGCCTCGTATTCGCGCTGGGTCTGGATCATATCCATCTGCTGCTCGAAACCTTCACGGACCCGCTCGGCCTCGATGGCCTTGTTCCGCAGCTCCTCTATGTATCGGCCCTTGGTTTCGTACTCCCGGGTTTTCTCCAGGTAGGACTTCTTCATCCTGTTGAGCAGCTCGGTGCGCGTAGCCAGGATCTTGGGTATATCCTCGATCTCCCGTTCGATTTCGAACTTCTCCGCCAGGATCTCCTGGAGAGAACGCAGTTTCGTGTAAACTTCATCCATTGTCATGTGCTCTACCCCTTAGTGTTCCAGATAATCCTTCAGACGCCGGCTGCGCTTCGGATGCCGCAGCCGCCGCAGCGCCTTGGCTTCAATCTGCCGGATGCGCTCCCGTGTTACGTTGAAGTACAGTCCGACCTCCTCCAATGTCAAAGAGTAACCGTCCTCCAGGCCGAAACGCATCTTCAGCACCTCCTGCTCCCTGGGAGGCAGGGTATAAAGGACATCCTCCAGCTGCTCCTGCAGCAGCTTGAAGGCTGTCTGGCTGGCGGGATTTTCGATCTCCTTGTCTTCGATGAAATCGCCGAGCAGGGAATCGTCCTCCTCGCCGATCGGCGTCTCCAGAGAGATCGGCTCCCGGGCAACGCTCTTGACCGACTTGACCCTTTGGGTGGTCCAGCCGAGCTTGTCCGCCACTTCGGCATCGGTAGGTTCCCGGCCCAGAACCTGCATCAGCTGCCGCGACTCCCGCACGACCTTGTTGATCTGCTCGATCATGTGAACGGGAACCCGGATGGTCCGCGCCTGATCGGAGATCGACCGCGTGATGGCCTGGCGGATCCACCAGGTTGCATAGGTGGAGAACTTGTATCCTTTCCGATACTCGAACTTCTCGACGGCCTTGATCAGACCGATGTTGCCCTCCTGGACCAGATCGAAGAAATGAAGACCCCTGTTCGTGTACTTCTTGGCGATGCTCACCACCAGCCGCAGATTGGCTTTTATCAGCCGGTCCTTGGCGGATTTCATCATGAAGCGTCCGTGCCCGATTCGCTCCGCCATCTCGAGGATCTCC
>JAFGQJ010000318.1 GCA_016935715.1 Spirochaetales bacterium | reverse complement strand
GACTCCGGGGTCCACTTCATCTCTCCCCGGCCCCAGCTTCCCTCCACGACCAGGGCCGGGGCCGGCCCGATTTGCACCGTAACCCGCCTGTCCACGGCCAGGGCCAGCCCCAGGCCGCCCTCCTCGGTCACGGCATACTCGCCCAGAAGCAGAAGGTTCCCCGGTACGCTCAGGCGCATCGCGATTCCCGTGGGCTGCAGGATCGCTCATCCGGCGGGTCAGCCATGCCGGTGATCATTCGCAAACCGGTCCCTCCCCCACCGGGGCGACGATGAGCTGCAACTGCGGATCCAGGGCGCCCAGGCGCTCCCTGATCACCTCCACATCCGAATCCAAACACAGGATCTTGACCTGCGGTCCGGCGTCGAGGGTTTCCCAGGCACCGATGCCCTCGGCGCGCAGGTGAGCGCACTCCCGGATCACCGCAACCGTCGCAGGCAGCCAGTAGAGCACCGGCGGGCTGGAGGCCAGCAGGGCGGCGTGCATCCGGCTGTAGCTCAGGCGGGCCACTGTGCCCAGAGCCTCGATGTCCCGCTTCTCGAGGGCCCGCAGCGCCGGGCCGAGCAGCTCGCCGGCGTTGCGCAGCCAGGCGCGGTAGTAGGGGGAGGTCTCCCGGGTGGCTTCCATGGCGTCCCGGGAGGAGACCGCTTTGGCCCGGTGGCTAACCAGGGCGATCAGGATTCGCAGCTCCGGCCAGTATTCGGGCCCGTAGAGCTGTTCGGCCCGATGCCCTCCCGCAGGAAGCAGGGTGAAGCCCCCGAACAGGGAGCGGGCCGCCGAAGCGCTGCCCGTGCGGGCCAGGGCGGACAGCTGCGCCGCACTGAGATCCAGCTCCAGGATCCGGGCGCAGGCCACGGTGAGAGCGGCGAAACCGGAGGAGGAGCTGGCCAGGCCGGCGGAAGAGGGGAAATTATTCTCCGTTTCCACCTGGAAGCCGACGTCCCTTCCCGCAACCCGGCGGAGCGTGTCGAAGAGATGGGAAAAGCGATCCAGCTCCGCCGGCTGCTCGTTGAGCCGGATGGAATCGCTCGGGGCGGTCTTGACCCGCGTTCTCGTGTAAATGCCGCCGAGGGTGACGGCCAGGCTCGGGGTGGCGGGCAGGTTTTTCCGGGTGCTCTGTTTTCCCCAGTACTTGACCAGAGCCAGGCTGGGCGAGGCGCGGCAGACAACCTCCTCTCTCATCCCGATCCCCCCTTGCGCAACCGCTCGAGTATTCCCGCCGCTTCCTCCCGGCTGTACCGGCCGGTTTCGGCTACCGCCTCCGCTACTCGGCGGATCTCCTCGCCCCTGGCACCGGCCTGGTATGCCAGGCGGGCTGCATGATACCGCATGTGGCCCCTCTGGATTCCCCCGGTCACCATGGCCAAAACCGCGGCGAAGTTCTGGGCCAGACCCAGTGCCGCCGCAATCCGGGCCAGTCTCCCTGCGTCCGGGAAACCGAGCACCCTGAGGGCGAAGCGGCTGGCCGGGTGGAATCCCACCGAGCCGCCCAGGCTGCCGACGGCCAGGGGAAGCTCGATCGCACCTTCCAGCGTCTGCCCCTCCGGGCTCTCCTCCGCAGCACCCCGCAGCGTGTAGGCGCTCAAGGGTTGATAGCGGCCGGAACGGGCCGCCCAGGCGTGCGCGGCCGCCTCCACGGCGCGGGTGTCGTTCATCGTGGCCAGCACCAGAGCGCTGATCCCGTTCATGATCCCCTTGTTGTGCGTGATGGCCCGCTGCTCGTCCTCCGCGGCGATCCGGGAGGCCAGGACGATCCTGCGGGCCAGCTCCGCGCCTCCCATTCCCCGCGGCCCCAGGGCGGATAGCCCGGAGAGGGGCAGGGAGAAACGCGCCCCTGCGCGCCGCTGCCGGGCCGCGTTGCTGAGAATGGACATCACGGCTCGGCCGCCGCTCAGGGATTCCAGCTCGGGTCTGACGGTCTCCGCCGCGGTATTCAGGGCGTTGGCACCCATCGCCTCGCGCACATCGATCCGTATGTCCACGACCAGGATGCCGCTGTGCGGCAGTCGTCTCAGCTCCAGGCCGCGGAATCCGCCGCCCCGCTCCTTCATCTTCGGCTGGGCGCGATCCGCCAGAGCACCGATGCGCGCCTCACTGTCCCTAACACGTTTCTCCCCGGCGGCGGAGGCATCCTCCAAAAATACCTGGACCGTCATCACCGGTTCATGCGCCCAGGTGGACAGCCCGCCGCCCCGGCGCAGGATCCCGGCTGCGTAGGTAGCGGCGGCGATCACCGAAGGCTCCTCCACGGCCATGGGCAGGTCGAGCCGCTGCCCGTCGATGAGAAATCCGGTGGCGATGCCCAGGGGAACGGGTACCGATCCGATCGCACCCTCCACCATGATGTCGGAAAGCTCGTCCAGGTCCGCTCCGGGGGAAACCGCCTCCCACTCTTCCGGCGGCGGGTGGCAGGAATCGCGCAGCTCATCCTGGCGTTGGCGCAGACCGAGCTTGCGGAAATTTTCAGGAAGGCAGGCAGAGCTCATATTTTGCGCTCAGTGTATGCGATTTACCGCGTCCTTACCAGGGAACAATCGGCGGCGGAAAGATGCGCAGCGCGGCGAAAAATACCAGCTGGATGAGAAAATAGACCACGGGCAGCCGGGTCTTTACCGAAAGCCCGGAATACGCGTAGACCAGGGCGGCTGCCAGGGCGATGAGAAACCAGGCCAGGTAATTCTGCAGGGGAATGCCCGCGGCCTGCCAGTGCCAGTAGTCCAGCCGGATCGCCGTCGGCTCCAGCAGGTAGTCGAAACCCGCGGCCAGGAGCGCAGTCCCCAGCGCGACGAGCAGCCGGATGCGGAAGATCAACCGCGCCAAGCCCAATGCCCCCAGGATCACCAGCAGCCAGTTGAAGGCGATCACCACGGGCACGGCGAACAGCTTCGGTCCCAGGGTCTGTCCGTAGGTATAGGGGCCGAATATCTTTCCGGTGGCCGTTCCCAGCGCCTCCAGGATGAAGGTGACCACGAACACCACGACGGCCCAGATCAGCACCCCGGGCCTTCGCTCCAGGAATACCGGGACGAAGGCTATCAGCCCGCAGGCGAGCAGCGTGTACGGCGTCATCCTCAGCATCCAGGGCAGCGTGACCGGCAGGCTGTGCCCGATGAAGCCGACCAGGAAGAACACGCCCAGCAGCACCGCTACGGTCATTTCCCGTTTGTTCATTCCCCGCCTCCCTCGCGTCTGCGGATCAGGTCCGCTGCGATCTTCCCCGACAGGATGGCCAGAGGCATGCCCCCGCCCGGGTGCACGCTTGCGCCGCAGAAGTACAGGCCGCGGTACCGGCGGCTGCGGTTCGGATGGCGAAGGAAAGCTGCCATCGAGGTGTTGGAGGAGATCCCATAGAGGCTGCCCAGCCGGCTGCCCGTGTTCCGCTCGATCTCCGGCGGGCTCAGGACCTCCTCCGTGACGATCGCACCCTCCAGGCGTCGGCCCAGGGCCCCCTCCACCCGGGAGAGAACCCGCTCCCGGCTGGCCGCCACTTCCGCCTCCCAGTCCTGGCCTGCATTGCACGGGGCGTTGATCAGAACGAACCAGTTCTCGCCGTTCTCAGGGGCATCCCCGGGAGTGACCTTGGAGGTGATGTTCACGTATACGGTGGGATCGGTCGGACACACCCGCTCCACGAACAGCTCCCGGAACTCCCCCGGATAGTCTCCGGAGAAGAAGATGTTGTTGACCCCGAGCTCCGGACAGCTCTCCTTCAAGCCCCATAGAAACACCAGACCGGAGGAGGAGGGCTCCAGCGCCCGGTAGCGCCTGGCAAGTCGGGCTTCGGGATCCTCCAGGAGGTCCTCGTAGGTGCGCAGCACGTCCGCGTTGGACACCACCACGTCGTAGCCCAGCTCTTCCCCCCCGACACGGATTCCCCGGATCCGCCCGTTGCGGTGGAGGATCTTTTCCACCCGCATATCCAGGATCACTCTGACCCCCAGGCCATCCGCCAGCCGCCCCAGGGCGTCGGGAATCGAGTAGATCCCCCCGCCCACGGCATAGGCGCCCAGACCGTATTCGACGTAGGGGATGATGTTCAAAGTAGCCGGCACCTTGTAGGGACTGGAGCCGTTGTAAGTGGCGTAGCGGTCGAACAGCTGGACCAGGCGGGGATCCTTGAAGAAGCTGCGGTTGGCCGCATCCATGCTGCGAAAGGCGTCGATCTTCCCCATGTTGAGCAGACTCTTCAGTGAAAAGGCCCCGAGGTAGGAGGAGAGCTCGTGGAGGCTGCTCCAGAGGAACAGCTCGGCCGTGTTGTCGTAGATCTTCCGCCCGTAGTCGAGGTAGCGCTCCAGGGCCTGCGTGTCGTCCAGCGTCTTGGCGCTGATCTCCCGACCGAATCGCTCCAAATCGCTGTAGCTGTACAGCACCGTCCCGTCCGGGTAGAAATAGTGGCAGATCGGGGCAAGGGGAAGGAGCTCCAGGTGTTCCTCCAGCCTGCGCCCCACCTCCTCGAACAGCTGCCGGAACACCGCGGGCATGGTCAGCAGGGACGGGCCGGTGTCGAAACGGAATCCGTGCCTGCGTTTCGTGCCGGCCTTGCCTCCGACCATCGCCTGCTGGTCGTACAGGTCCACCGCGTAGCCGGCATGGGCCAGCCGGATCGCCGCGGACAGCCCCCCCAGTCCGGCTCCGACGACCGCCACTGACCTTTCAGCCATTCCGGGCTTCCACCCGGCCGCGCAGGAGCCGGAACACGAGGAAGTTGAAGCCCAGAAGGGAGAAGCTGTAGAAAAAATCCTCCAGCGGAATCGTGTATACCCGCACTCCCAGGTTCTCCGCGTCGTTGTAGACCACGATCGGCACGGCCGTCAGCAGACCGTTGAAGATCAGGAAGGGGATATAGGTCAGGAGCACCGCCAGCCAGAAATGCCGGCTTTCCAGCAATCCGGGGGCGACCGTGGCTGTCAGGGCGAAGAAGGCGGCCACCGACAGGAACACCGTGAGGGTGTACACCCGGGAGCGGAACGCGAGCGCCAGCACGACCAGCACCGCCGAGGCGGCAAACCAGATCCAGCGGGGCACGGAAAAGG
>JAFGQJ010000317.1 GCA_016935715.1 Spirochaetales bacterium | reverse complement strand
GGAGAAGCAGAGCCTGCTGTGCGTCGGACTGGACCCGCGATTCGATTCCCGCGATCCAAAACGGGCGGCGGGACTGGCCCTGGAGCGGAATCGGCTGATCATCGAGCAGACCCTGCCCTACGCGGCCTGCTACAAGCCGAACATTGCCTTCTACGAGGCCTACGGTTTACCGGGCCTCGAGGCGCTGAAGGACACCCTCGACCTGATCCCCGAGGGAACCCCGGTGATTCTCGACGCCAAACGAAACGACATCGGACAGACCGCCTCGGCCTACGCCCGGGCGCTGTTCGAGCATTACGGCGTCGATTCGGTCACCCTGAATCCCTATTTGGGACGGGAGTCGATCCGTCCCTTCCTCGAGTACCCGGGCAAAGGCCTGTTCCTGCTCTGCAGAACCTCCAATCCGGAATCCGGGGATCTCCAGAGCCTGGAGGTGATCCGCAGACATGCGGGAAGCGGATCCGAACCGGCATGCTGTCCCCTGTACCTGGAAATCGCCCGGGAGGTGTGCGGCTGGTCGGCCGACATCGGACTGGTCATCGGGGCCACGGACCCCCTGGCCCTGGAGGCCGTTCGCGAACAGCATCCGGGCACGTGGATCCTCTGTCCGGGGATCGGCGCCCAGGGGGGAAGCCTGGAGGCCGCCGTCAGGGCCGGCGTGAGAGAAGACGGCCTGGGCCTGCTCCTGGTGGTGGGACGCAGCATCTACCAGGATGCGGATCCCGGACAGCGGGCCCGGGAGTTTCAGCGGCGAATCAACCGGGAGATCCCTGCGTCCGAAAACCGGCGCCAGAACCGGGCTCTGAAGCGGGAGATCCGGCGAGTTGCCCTGCTGGAGTGCATCATCGATCAGGGCTGCCTCAAGTTCGGATCCTTCCGCCTCAAATCCGGAGAGATCTCGCCCCACTATCTGGACCTGCGCCAGATCATCTCGGACCCCGGTCTGCTGGCCGGTGTTGCCGAGGCCTACGAGCTGCTGCTGCGGCCCCTCGAGTTCGACCGCATCGCCGCCATCCCGGTGGCAGCCGTTCCCCTGGCAGCCGCCGCCTCCCTGCGCCTGGGAAAGCCCTTCATCTACCCCAGGATAACGGCCAAGAAGCACGGCACGGGCAACGCCATCGAAGGCTTCTACGAGAGTGGAGAGAGGGTCGTGCTGCTCGATGACGTGATCAGCTCGGCTCAGAGCAAGATCGAGGCGGTCGCCATCCTGGAAGCAGCGGGCCTGAAGGTGACGGATCTCGTCGTCCTGGTCGATCGGGAAAGCGGCGGCCGCCAGGAGATCGAACGCAGGGGCATCCGCTTTCACGCCTTCGCGGGCATCTCCGAGCTGCTCGAGCTGGCTCGTTCCCGCGGCCTCGGACAAAAGGGACACAGGCAGGAGGTACCGGCATGACGCACGGGCAGAGGATCCTCCGGCGTATGCGCGGCGGCAGCTTCAAGCTGGCTACGGTCTCCGGTGTCCTGACCACCCGCCCCGGCATGATCGAATGGATCGACCGCATGGTTCCGGAAGTCGAAATCATCACCACGAAGAGCTATCAGCTGCGCCCCAATCCGGGCTACCGGGAGCCGGTCGTCCTGGAGCAGGACGTGGGCTGCTTCGCCAATGCGGTGGGCCTGCGCAATCCCGGCATGGCGGCGGGGGTCCGGGAATTGACAGAGCTGCGGCGCCGCCGCGGTCTGCGAAGCCTGCTCAACGTATCCCTGTCCGCCAACAGCATCGAGGATTTCATCGAGCTGGTCAGAAACTTCGCCCCCGTGGCGGACATCCTGGAGCTGAACTTCTCCTGTCCCCACGCGGCCAGCGGCTACGGATCGAGCATCGGCGCCGATCCGCGGCTGGTCTACCGGTACGTACGGGCGATCCGCAGCGCTGCCACCGCACCGATTTTCCCGAAGCTCACCCCCAACGTTGCGGATATCGGCTCTATCGCCCGCGCAGCCGACCGCGCCGGGGCGGACGGGATCACTGCGATCAACACGGTCGGACCCGAGCTGTTCCTGGACCCCGGCAGCGGTCAACCGATACTATCCAATCCGAACGGCGGCAGGGGAGGCAAATCGGGCGAGTGGATCAGGGAGAAGGCACTGGCCGCCGTGGCCGATATCCGGCGGGCCGTAGGCGCGGAGGTTCCCATCATCGGCATGGGCGGGGTTTCCTCGGCCCGGGACATCCGGCGGATGAAACAGGCCGGCGCGGACGTGGTGGGGCTGGGAAGCGTTTTCGCCCGCGTTCCCCGTCAGGATCTCATTCCCCTGTACGTCGGAGCCTTGAGAGCCGACTTCGAAGAAGGCCTCGCCAACGCGGACAGCTTCCTGGCCAGCGGGCGGCTGATGGAGTACCGGGATCAGCGCATAGAGGGAATCCGGGAGTTCGGAGAGACCCTTCGCATGATCACTCTGGATGGGGATCTGCCCGCTTCGGCCAGTCAATACGCCTTTCTCTTCATTCCCGGGACCGGGGAGAAACCCTTCTCCATCGCCCGCTGCCGGCCGGCAACCTTTCTGGTGCGCAGGCGGGGCCCTTTCACCGATGCCCTTTTTCGAATGAAGGAGGGAGATCCCCTGCTGCTGCGCGGCCCCTACGGCGCCCGGATGCCCGACAGCGACAGAAAAAATGCGGTTGTCGTGGCCGGGGGCACGGGGATCGCCCTGGCGCCCCTGCTGATCCGGACCCTCCTCGGGCAGGGCAAAACGGTCACGCTGCTGTTCGGATCCTCTCGAGAGGAGGACCTGACGGTTCTGAGGGAGCTCGACATACCCCGCCCGCAGGTTGCCGCGGCGGATCGAGGCCGGCCGGCACGGGTACTGAGTTATCTTCCGCGGCACATCGGGCCGCAGGGAGCGGCGGACAGCTGCTTCTACAATGTCGGGCCGCAGGGATTCCTGGCCCGGGCCTGCCGCCGGGAGCTTGCCCTGGGAGCCGATGCCGCCGAGATCTACGTCTCCCTGGAAACGCCTTCTCTGTGCGGCGTCGGGCTGTGCGGATCCTGCGAGTGCGGGGGACGGCTGCTCTGCAAGGAAGGCACCTTCGTGAGCCTGCGGCACCTGGACAGGCACGGTCTGAGCCCGGAGAGCTTCCCGGCGCACCTGCCGGAACACGCACACCTGCCGGAACAGGCGCCCGTGCACGGCGAACGCCGGAAAGCATCGGTTCCGGGATCCTGAGCTTTCGCCGATCTCGGTTCAGCGGGACGTTTTCGAAAGGGTCTCGGCGACCTTGAAGATCATCAGCCAGACCCCCGCGATTCCGATCCCGGCGATGAACAGGGGTGCAGCCTGCAGCCCGATGACCTGCGCCACCGCTCCGATCAGCAGCGGCCCGGACACGGCGCCGAAGTCGCCCATCAGGTGCCAGATGCCCAGGAACTCCCCTGTCGATGCATCGGGAGACAGGTCGGCGCCCAGGGTCAGCACGATCCCGCTGCCGAAACCGTTGCCGACTCCGGCGACCACGCTTGCCATCATCAGGCCGAGGAAACCTCCGGTCAGCGGGATCAGGGCCAGGCCGAGGGACTGAATCGCGATGCAGGGAACGGCCGCCCACTTCCTGCCGAGGCGATCCATCAGGATGCCGGCCGGGTAGAACAGGAGCAGCTCGACCGCCCTGGAGACGCCGAAGATCAAACCGATTGCCGCCACGTCCAGACCGATCCTCTCCCCCCACAGCGGGATCAGGGTCTGCCGGCCGATGCGCAGCACCTGCAGCGTGATCACCCCCAGACCGACCAGCAGGAAGCTGCGCCACCGGCCCTGCACGGTGCGGAGGAACGGGATCCCCGGCCCCCGGAAGGGCTCGCCTTTCAGCGCCCGGGCCTTGACGTGGTAGTGGGAAGAGCCGATCAGCAGGAAGATGACCGCCGCGAAGCAGATCAGAGCCTGCCCGAAATAGACGGCATGCAGCCCGAAGCGCTTGCCGATGAAGCCGCCGACGATCGGCCCCAGCATCCAGCCGACCCGCGTCGTTCCTCCAACCAGAGCCATGGCCCGGCCGCGCCGATGGGCCGGAAGATTCTGCCGGATGTGGGTCTGTATGGAGAGCACCCACAACACGTGCAGGGCTCCCATGGCAATGGTCAGAAACACCAGGGAGGCGATCCGGTCTGCAAACCCGGTAACCGCAGCCACCACGGCCGCCCCTGCCGCGGCCACCAGCAGGACGGGAAGCCTTGCTCCCCGGGAGATGATCGCCCCGGCGGGCAGATCGAACACGAGGGATCCGGCACTGCGCATCGAAACGACCACCCCGGTCAATCCCAGGCCGGCACCGAGGAAGCGGGCGAACAGGGGGAGCACCGGGATGATCATCCCGTAGCCGAACATGATGCACGTGGTGGGAACGTAGAGGGGCAGCATCAGAGAGCGGATTCCCACCGCCCGGGTCGTTTCGTCGCTGCTCATCTTACTCGGTAAACCGGGAGCGGGCATTCAATCACGACCGGAGAAGCCCTACCTTTTCGTTGAACTCCTCGATGAGCCGATCGATCGGGTCGATCTGCTTCTGGATGTTCGGCCAGTACTCGGGATCGTACCATTGATCCAAGATCTGCTGGTAGGTCTTGCCCTGCTGCTCGACCCAGGTGAAGTACTT
>JAFGQJ010000316.1 GCA_016935715.1 Spirochaetales bacterium | reverse complement strand
GGAAGCCTCGGAATCGAGATTATCGGAGCCGGCCGCGTCGGCCGGCTCCATTGCAGAGCTGCCGGCATCGAGTGCGGAGCCGGCCGGGGTGAGTCTACAGCAGCAGCCCTCTGGGAAAGCTCACCAGTAGCAGCCGGTCGAAGAAGAAGTAGAAGGCCACGGTAACGGCGCAGACCGTGAGCACGCGCAGGAAGGTCCGCAGAGCCCCGCGCCGCCGTCGTTCCAGCACCACGGTCATCAGGGAGAACATCAGCAGGCTGGTGACCAGGAAGCCGAGGACTCCGATCAGTACGATCCAGGCGACCATCATCAGGGCGCTCAGGGCGACCGCCGGGGCGTTGCCCTCGATCAGCACGAAGCGCTTTTCTTCACCCGGGCGCACGAAGCTCAATATGAACATCAGCAGGCCCAGCATCCCGAGCACGATGATGACGACCCTGGGGAAAAGGGCGCTCAGCGGGCTGAAGAACCGTGCTTCGATCCAGGCGTAGACGCATACGCCGAGCAGCAACAGGGCGGCCACGCGGTCGGCGGTCTTCATCGGGCTCTCCCTTCACGCTTCCGCCGGATCGCCTTGGCCATGAACGGCCAGGCCGCGGACAGCAGCGTAAGGAGGATCAGAACGATCGACAGGGGGCGGGTGAAGAACATGGCCAGGATCGATCCGGATGCCCGGCCCATCAGGATCGACTGCACCAGCCCCTGCTCGCAGATCGAGCCCAGGATCAGGCCCAGAACGATGGGACCGGGGCTCAGATTGATCTTGCGTCCCAGGTAACCGATGAAGCCGAACAGCAGCATGACGAACACGTCGAAGATGTTGCGGTTGATGGCGAAGGATCCTATCACGGAGAGAAAGAATACCAGCGGTGCGAGCAGGGTCACGGGGATACGGGTGACCAGCCGGGAGACCCAGCGGCCGCTGAAGATCCCAACCGGCAGGATCAGCACGTTGGCCAGAACCAGGGAGAGCATGAAGGTGTAGGTCACCCTGCCGTGATAGGTGAACAGCTCCATGCCGGGACGCATGCCGTGCAGCAGCAGCGCCCCAAGCAGCACGGCCGCCGGAGGGGCGCCCGGTATGCCCAGGGTCAGCAGCGGGATCAGGGAGCCGGACACCTCGGCGTTGTTGGCCGATTCGGCCGCCACCACCCCGTCAACGTTCCCCTTGCCGAAGGTGTCCGGGCGCCGGGAGGCGCGAACCGCCTCGTTGTAGGACACCATGGCGGCGATGTTGCCCCCCGCCCCGGGTATGATCCCGACGATGGTGCCGATCACCGCCGAGCGGATCACCAGCAGGGGTCTGCGCAAAATCCGGATGAGCACCCGCCAGAGCACCCGCCTCTGGCGCCGGTAGGGTATGGCGGTGTAGTGCTCGGCCTTTCGTTCGATCATGCCGAGCACTTCGGGGATGCAGAAGAAACCGATCAGGGCGGGGATCAGGGCGATCCCGCTCTGCAGGCTGACCGAGCCGAAGGTGAAGCGCACGGAACCTTCGATGGGCGCGATGCCGATCATGCTGAGCAGCAGGCCGAAGGCGCCGCCGATCAGACCCTTCAGGATCGACCTGGTCGAAAGAGTGGCGATGATGGTCAGCCCGAAGGTGGTGAGCCAGAAGAACTCCGGGGGACCGAAGCGCAGGGACAGCCGGGAAAGGGGCGGAGAGAGAAACAGCAGGAACAGCACCCCGATCAGACCGCCGAACACCGAAGCCATGGTTGCAGCTACGATTGCCTGGTAGGATTGGCCCCGCTTGGCCATAGGATAGCCGTCGAAGGTCGTGGCGATCGCCGAGGGCGTCCCGGGTGTGTTCAGGAGGATGGCGGAGAAGCTTCCTCCGTAGATCGCCGCCACGTAGATGGCGCCCATGAGGATCAGGCCGTGCACGGGCTGCATGGTGAAGGTGAAGGGCACGAGCAGGGCGATGGCCATGGTGGCGCTCAAACCCGGCAGGGCTCCGACCACTATACCCGCGATCACACCCACCAGCACGAGAAGCAGGTTCGCCGGTTCGAACACGGCGACCATGGAAGCGACGAACATCTCATTCATACCGGCTCCGCTCCGAAGGAAGGGATCCGGCCCGGAGACTCCCCTGCCGCAGCACGCTCATTGCACAGCTCCCATTGAGTTCCTATGTGGTCGATTGCCGCTCTAGCGGATCTCTCCGAGCGTGCGCAGGGCCTCTTCCATCTCCCGTTTCTTCTCCGCGATGTAGCGGGTGAACTCTTCGGATTTCATGTACTGCATCACGAAGCCGAGCTCCTCCATCTTTGATACGAAGCTCGGTTTGCGGGTTACCTCGTCGAAGGCATCTTCCAGTATCCGGATCACGCTTTCCGGCGTGCCGGGGGGAGCACACACGCCGCGGTCGATCCCCGCCGTCATGTTGATGCCCTGATCTTTGAAGGTCTTGACGCCGGCAAGGGCGGGAAAAGCCTTGTCCGTGCCGATCGCCAGGACGGTGATCTCGTCGCGGTGGCCGACCAGGTCGTCGGAGTTGGCGAACAGGGCCTGGGTGTGCCCGCCGAGGAAGTTTGCAACCGAGGGGGCCGCACCGGTGGAGGGGATGTAGGTGAAACTGGCCCCCGTAAGATACTCCAGCTGCAGCAGCGCCAGATGGTGACCCGAGTGCGTTCCCGAGCCGCCGACGGTGATCTGTTCCGGGTGGGCCTTGGCGTGGGCGATGAACTCCTCCAGCGTCTGATACGGGCTGGACTTCAATACGGCCAGACCGATCGGCGTGGTCTGGAAGCAGTACACCGGAACGAGATCTTCCGTCTGATAGCCGGCGTTGTCGCGAACCAGGGGCTGGATGATGATATGGGGGATGTTGTTGCCGGAGATCGTGTAGCCGTCTGCTTCGGTCTTGACCAGGTTGGCCCAGCCGACCGCCCCTCCGGCGCCGGGCACGTACTTGATGACCACGCTGGCGCCCAGGGCTTCCTCCAGGCCTGGTTTTTGATACTGGGCGGTGATGTCGGACTGTCCGCCCGGATTGAACGGAATGATGTAGGTGATCGGCCTGGAAGGATAGCTCTCTCCCTCGCTCTGACCGGTCGCCCCGATGTAGCCTGCCGCCAGGACGAGCACGGCGGCGGCCAGGATCAGACTGCGGACCATGTTTTCTCTTCTGTTCATCGTTTGTCTCTCCAGTTTTTTGTCGAATGTGGGTAATACTACCGAACAACACTCGTCGTGTAAAGTTGGCGCATCGCCGCAGCAGGCAGGCCCGGCAGCGGCGCCGTACGGGCAGTTGCCCTATTCGCCCCGGCACCTGCTCAACAGGAATTGCAGCAGCGCGTAGAGGATCGTGATCAGCCGGACTGCGAGGGAGACGAGGATTCGATTCCAGGCGGAACGAATGCGCTCCCCCGCCTCGAGAAGCGGATATCGGGTGCACGGTCTTGCCGGGATTCTCTTTTCGCCAGCCATGACAACAAGCTGTCTACAAACCCCGTGCCAAACCGATTCGCCACTCAATTGCTTATGAATCAGATAGATAGAGAGCGCATGGTGCTGCCGGTCCGAGGCGGTGCGCAACCCTGGTTGCGCGAACGGCAGCGGATGTTGATCCGCTTTCTGCCGGTTGACAGAGCTCCGCGGCTATCCCGTCTTCCTTCTCTGGAGCCACTTGCTGAGAGCCTGGTGAGAGATGCCCAGGAGCCGGGCCGCTTCGCAGATGTTGTCGCGGCTCCGCGACAGGGCTTCACGGGTGAGCAGCTCCCTCGCCTGCTGCAGTGTCGGCAGGATGTCTCCGAATTGCAGGATACTCTCGCTGCAGCCGGCGCCGGGAAGTGCGCCCCGGGCGCCGCCGGCCTCGGACAGACCGGCGAACGCCTGCACCGGCAGCTCGCCTCTGGATGGTTTGGCGACAGCCACGGCATTTTTCACGAGTTTCTGCAGCTCCCGGATGTTTCCGGGAAAAGGGTACCCGGCAAGGCGGCCAACCAGCTGCGCCGGGATACGCATCTGCCTCCTGCCGTATTCCAGGGCCGCCTGGTTCGTGAAGTGCTCGAGCAGCATCGGCAGGTCCTCTCTCCTGTCGCGCAGGGGAGGCACGTGAATGCGATGGGTGGAAATGCGATAGTAAAGGTCTCTGCGGAAAAGGCCCTCGGCCATCGAACGCTCCAGGTCTCTGTTCGTCGCCAGTACGATGCGCGCATCCGACCGTTTGGGCAGGTCGGAACCAAGAGGATAGTATTCCCTTGTATCGAGGATCTTCAGGAGCTTTATCTGTGAACCGCCGCTCAGCTCTCCGATCTCGTCGAGAAACAGGGTGCCCCCCGCCGCCTGCTGGATCAGCCCCTCCCGCGCAGCCTCCGCCCCCGTGTACGCGCCCTTCACGTGGCCGAACAGATCGTCGGTGAGCTTGTCCTCTTCCCGTCCGGCGGTATTTACCGCGACGAATGCCCCGCCCCGCCGGCTGGCCCGGTGAACGGCCCTGGCGATCAGGTCCTTGCCCACGCCAGTTTCACCGGTGATCAGCACCGGCTCGGGCGTACCGGCCACCGCCTCGACGTAGAGAAAGATCGATTTCATCTTGTCGTTGCGGGTGATTATTCCGGAGAAGGCCGAGGCATCGCTGAGCTGGCCGGTCAGCAGGCGCGAGCGAAGCTCGCCGTGCTCCCTCTTCAGCTCCCTGATCTCGATCGCCCGCCGGACTCCGCTCACCAGCCTGTTTTCTTCTATGGCCTTTACCATGTAATCGAAGGCCCCGGCCTTCATGCATTCCACCGCGGTGCGCACCTCATTGGCCGCGGTGACGATGATGACCGGAATCTGGGGGAACTCCTCCCGGATCTGCTGCAGAAGCTCCTGACCGGTGATGTGGGGCATGCTCAAGTCCAGCAGGACCGCTTCGATATCCCGGCTGTGCAGATGCCGCATGACGGCTCGGCCGTCTTCACAGCCGATGAGGTTGTCGATGCCGTTGGAGCGCAGCTGGGTGGACAGGGCCTGAACCACCGCAGCCTCGTCGTCCACGATGAGAACCGGATTGCCCGGCGACAGATTGCTCTTCATTTGCCCTCCTCCGCGGGAAAGACCGCGACGACTTCGGTACCGCTGCCCTCCACGGAGGTGAAGCTCAGGCCTCCATGGTGTTCCCGTACGATGGAATCGGTTATGTACAGACCCAACCCGATCCCCCCCGTTTCCCTCTTCTTCGTGAACATGGGCTCGGTGATCCTCGGCAGATCCTCCTCGGCTATCCCGCAGCCCTGATCGCGGACCGACAGCCGCACCAGCGCGTGATCCGAGTCGAAGGCCGTTCGAACCTCGACGGCTCGCTCTCTGCCGGGCAGCGCCTGGCAGGCGTTCATGATGAGATTGATGACCACCTGTTCCAGCTGCTGCGCGTTAGCCCGTATGGTGGGGACATCCTCGTCCAATCGAAGGATGAAGTTGTCCGTCGCTCTCCTGATATGGTAGGCCATGAGCTCCACGGCCGAGCGGACGACCCTTGACAGGCTGACGCTGCTCATCGCCTGCGGCTCGTTTTGAATGTAGGATTTCAGTCCCTTCACGATCGCATCGATCCTTTCAGAATTGGCTCCGATATCTCTCAACCAGCCGGCGACATTGTTGATGAACTCTTCCTGCTGGAAGCCGGCAATCAGAAACTGTCCGGTCCCCTGCACGCTGCTGCGGTGCAGGGGACGTATCTGGGACCAGGCACGGTTGAGAAGAGAGGAGACGGCCAGGATCACCTGGTTGGGATTGCTGATTTCGTGAGCAACCTCCCCTGCCAGAATGCCCAGAGTGGTGAGCTTGTCGGTCTGGATCAGGCGCTGCTGATACCGCCGGTCCTGCTCCTCCCTGCGCCTGCGCTCGCTGATGTCCCGAAGCATCACCACGGAGGCGGGGCTCCCGTGCCAGTACGTCCTGGAGATCGTCAGCTCGACGGGCCCGCCGATCCTGCCCCGGTGCAGCACGCTGGCCTCCAGGTTCTTCGACTCCTGCTGGCGCTCACTCCACCGCAGGAGGGCTCCGCTCTGCTGCAGGCCGATGACCTCCCCGATCGATGCTCCCAGCAGCTCGGAAGCCGGGCGACCGGTGACCTGCTCGGCGCTCCTGTTCGTGTAGGCGATCCGCCCGTCTTCCAGCACGATGAGAATTCCGTCGCGGGCGTTTTCGGCCAGTGCCCGAAAATTTGCCTCCGCTTTCCGAATGGATTCGAGCATGCCATTGAAATAGAGCGTCAGGGCGCCGATTTCGTCGTTGGATTG
>JAFGQJ010000052.1 GCA_016935715.1 Spirochaetales bacterium | reverse complement strand
TGAAGGTCGATCAGGAAGGTGGTGTCGAAGAGCATCCGGCCGCCCTACCAGTCGGTGGCGGAGACACGAGGCTTTCGTTGCGCGTCATCCAGCCGTGCGAGGGCGGCTTCGTCCAGGGGCATGCCTCCCGCCTTCATGCGCGCCTTCAGCCACTGCAGCAGCTCGCCTGCGGTTTTGGACTCCCCCGGTATCACGGCCCGGCGCACCACCGACGAGAAGGACTCCCGGGGGGAACGCTTGGCCCTGCGGAGCTTTTCGTACGCATCGAGCTCCAGGGTGATCGTCTTGGTCGCCATACATGAATAATACACGAATTTTCTTGGTTCGGCAAGCGCTGATTCGGGCAGGTGCGGGAAGGGCCCCGGTGTGGACCTCCGCCTGGGTGAAGGTGCCCGGGGCTACCCCAAAGCAGTGATCGGCGATGCTCTCGGAACAGATCCTTGAAATGGCTATTCTTCGTGAGAGCATGTTGATCCGGGCCATCAACTCATTTAAACTGGGATCGGTTTTGTGAAAAGGCCGGAATTCGTTTACAGAATCACTGTTTATCTCTTGACAGCCCTTGCCCACGGCGTGGCGTTCCTGCAGTTCCGCAGCGCCGCCCAGTCTCTCTTCCTTCCGCCCAGGTGGCACCTGCAGATGCTGTTCCTCCTCATCCTGTCCCTGGGCATCTCCACGGCGATCCTGTTCGTGAAAAAGTCAGCTCTCGTCTGGGGCATGCTCTGCCTCCGCGCCCTCATTCTGCTCATCGCCGGCATGCCGATGGGAGAGAATCTGATGCTGGAGTTCACGCTGGTGACGACGCTGATCCTGCAAACCATGACCCACACGCCCCTGTGGGGCAACGCCGTATTTTCGACTCTGCTGGTGGTCGTCGTGGTGCTGTTCCAGAGACCGATCTCCGTTTTCGGAACAACCCTTGCCCCAGCCTCCAACTTCGATCTCGTTTCCTTCTGCCTTTACAGCGTGATATCGATCGCGATCTGCGTTCTGCTGCGCCTGTTCTGGGAACGGTACAAAGCGAGCCAGGAATTCCAAAAGATGCTGGACGAAGCCACCCTGCAGCTGGTACAAACCAACATGGAGCTGCAGGATTTCGCGGCCCGGTCGGAGCAGGAAGCCACGGAAAGTGAACGCAAGCGCCTGGCACGAGAGGTTCACGACGCTCTGGGATACACACTGACGAATCTGGTGATGATGATGGATGCCGGAGTCGCCCTTGCGGGAAAGGGGGACGCGAATCTGCCGGCGCACCTGGAGAGAGCGCGTGATCTGGCCCAGGAAGGTCTGGCGGAAGTGCGAAAAACACTCCAGGAAATCAGAAAAGTCGAGACTCTCCCGGTGACGGGCCTGAAGGCGGTGTACCGACTGGTCAAATCCTTCGACAAAGCCACTCATATCAGGCTCAAGCTCAATCTGGGAGATGCTCCCTGGACATTGGGTCCGAAGAAAGACCAGATCATGTACCGTCTTGTTCAGGAAGGCATATCCAATGCCCTGAGGCACGGAAATGCGACCGAAATCTCCATATCCTTTGCCTGCGAAGACGGCGGGGTCAGCCTCTCGATCGTCGACAACGGGATAGGCTTCCAGGAAATCAAGGAAGGATACGGACTTCTGGGAATGCGCGAGCGGGTAGCGCAGGTAGGCGGTCGCACCTCGATCCAGGGCAGACCGCGGGAGGGCACACGGCTGACGGCATGGATCCCGACGGATGCGGAGGCCTGAACGTGGAAAAGATCCGTCTTCTCCTGGTTGACGACCAGCTGCTGTTCCTCGAGAGCCTCCAGACTGTTATCAAGACGACGGCTGAGGATCTGGAGGTCGTGGGAATTGCTGCGAACGGCCAGACGGCCATCGACCTTGCACTGGAAACGAAGCCCGACATCATTCTCATGGATGTTCGCATGCCGGACATCAGCGGCGTGGAGTGCACGAGAATCATCAAAGAGCATCTTCCCGCAGTTCATATCATGATGCTTACCACCTTCGACGATGATGAATACGTGCTTCAGGCTCTGTCCCTCGGCGCCGTGGGCTATATATTGAAGGATGTCCATACAGGCTACCTGATCAACGCGATCCGCTCGGTGCACAAGGGCGGCGTGCTGATCGCTCCCAAAGTCGCCCGCAAGCTGGTTGCCAAGCTCAATCCGGCGGGTGAAGGCCAGGCCGCGTCTGCCAGGCAGACGATCCTGGAGACTCTCAGCAGTCGCGAACAGGAAGTTCTTCAGCAGATCGCCAAGGGTTACTCCAACAAGGAGATCGCCCAGAACCTGTTCATCGCCGAACAAACCGTGAAGAACTATGTGAGTGTTATTTACTCGAAACTCGGCGTGCACGACCGCACCCAGGCGCTGCGCCTGGCCATCGAGGCCGGCTTCAGCATATAGCAGCCGCCCCGCCCTACCCCCGGAAGCGGGCCTCGGCCAGGACGGACAGCTGCTCCAGTCCGCGCATCAGCCCGGCAAAGCGCCGCGGATCGCGCCGGCCGAAGCCTCGAAGCTCGCTCAGGGTGGCTTCGAACAGGTCGCGGTACTTCCGGTGGGCGAACTTGCGCAGCAGCCACAGGATCCGCCTCTGAAGCGCTTCCTCCTCGGCTCTTTGTACCCGGCCGTCCGCGTCGGCGAGAATCCCCAGAAGCACGCGGATCTCATCCCGGCGGTCCGTGCATTCGCAGCGCTGGAGCCTCTCCAGAACGAGCCGCAGATCCTCAGCCTCTTGCCCGCCCATGGAGGGCGCGATCGCGGCGGGCTCGATCGCGGCGAACGCTTCCGGGGCAAAGCGGTAAAGATGGGGCATGCAAAGCTCGACGGTGCTTCCGCCGACGCGAATCTCCAGGGCGTGAACCCTCCCCGGAACGACGGCGAAGCATTCCCGGATTCTCTCCGGACGGTAGGAGCGCTTAATGGCAACGGCCAATCTGTTGGCCAGCACGGCCCGCTGAATCCTACTCCGGGCCGCAGAAGAGGCCGAACGCGTCCGGTCCAGAACCAGCACGAACTCCAGATTGTGGACCCGCCGCGCCAGGCTCTGCCTGCCTCCCCGGTACTTCACGTACTCGTTGCCAAACAACTCGACCCTGCCCTGGGCGCTCATCAGCTCCAGCAGCTCTTCGAAGGGGATGATCCCTTCGGTGTTGTAGCTCAGCACGATGTGCCGGGCGTCGATTGCCTCCAGCAGAAGCTCGAAGGCCTCTGCGGCGCTGCGCCGGTAGCAGTAGGGCGAACGGGTCCTGATCCAGTCCCTGCGTATCGCCGCCTTGCGGCGCAGCCGTCCGTCCTCCCCCAGAGCATTGTCGACCTCCGGCCTGTCCCAGAGCGCGATGGTGTTCAGCAGATGGTAGTTGGATCCATACTGGTGCTGGTTGTACGGGGGATCGAGATAGCACAGATCCGCGGGCCTGGAGCGTACGAATTCGAGCGCGTCCTGACAGCCTACCCGGCAATCCGCGGGGCCGTCGATCAGGACCGGCATCTCCAGGTGAACGGGACTCAGGATCCTCCCCAGGGAGTCCCTTCCGTGTCCCCCGAAACCCTTGTGACAGGCCTTGAACACCCCGGAGGTGTTGGTATGGGTGGCGCACTGGTACAGCAGGGAGGCCAGGAGCAGGAGCTTCTCCTTGAACGTCCTTTCCTGCTCACCCCCCGCCGGGAACGGGGCAGCCTGCGGATCGGCCCGGCCGGGGTACAGCTCCTCGATCCGGCTGCGCACCGCGTCGATGATCAGGGCATTCTCCCGCGTGTAGAACAGCCGCTCCGTGCGGTAGTCGGCCTCCTCCGTGCTGGCCGGCGCGTAGTACCTGGAGATGTAGGGATCCGCCGGCGGGGCAAGCGCGTTGAGCTCGGCCAGCATCGCCTGCGGGCCGCCGTGAGCCCGGAACAGCCGCCGGGCCTCGGATTCTCCCACGCAGAGATGGGCGTAGTTCAGCACGTAGGCGTAGCGCTCCCAGTCGTTGGCCAGGACGCGGCAGCCCATGTAGCGGGCCAACCGTGAGACGCTGCCTGAGCCTGCGAAGGGATCCAGGAACACCGCGGAGCTCCCGGAGGTGATGCGGCCGAATACCCGGTACAGCAGCGGCTGAAGGCTCCTCTTGTTTCCGATATAAGCGATGAGGTGCTTCTTGAGATACGGATGATCCAGATCGAAGGGGAACACGGCCTGCCCGGCAAGCTCGCCCATATGTTGACTTTACTTGTCAATTTTCCTATGTTCAAGAGAACATGAAGGCCACCACCGAAGAAGCATCGGTTGCCGATGTCTCGGAAACCGGGCAGGCGCTGGCCGTCCGCCAGGGCGCAGCCCGCCTGATCGAAAACATCAAATCCGTAATTTACATCGATACCCGCAAGCTGGAATATATCATCGCCGCACAGATCGCCGGCGGTCACGTGATGCTGGCGGATGCCCATGGTGTGGGCAAGACCTCGCTGGCCCGCGCCCTGGCCGGGTCGATTCAATGGGTCGCGGACGAGACGGACACGGACAGCGGCTCGGTCAAACATTTCAGCCGCATCCAGTGCACCGTGGACCTGTTGCCCCAGGACATCCTGGGCTTCAGCCGTTTCCTGGGAAGCTCCAGTCACCTGACCTTCATCCCGGGCCCGATCTTCGCCCACTACGTGCTCTGTGACGAGATCAATCTGCTCACGCCCAAGACGCAGGGCTCCTTCTTCCAGGCCATGGAGGAGCAGACCGTAACCGTGGAGAGCCAGACCTACGAGCTGCCCGATCCCTTCTTCATCATCTCCACGATGAACCTGAAGGGCGTGCACCTGTTCCCCCTGCCGGCGCCGCAGCTGGACCGCTTCATGATCCAGCTTTCGATGGGCTATCCCGATTCGCGGGACGAGGCGGCCATCATCAAGCAGCACGGCCGGGACGATGCCTGGAGCCGCTTTGCTCCGGTGATCACTTCCGCGCAGATGCTCGGGTGGCAGAAACTGGTGGACAGCGTGAGCATCCACGCCGACGTGGTCGACTACATCGTCAGCTGCGTACGTCAGACCCGGCATAACCCCGACGTGCTGATGGGCGCCAGCCCCCGCACGGGCGTCAAGGTCTCCCGCCTGGCCCGCGCCCTAGCCCTGCTGCGGGGACAGGACTACGTGACCATCGATCTGGTCAAGGAGATCTTCCTGCCGGCGGTTTCCCACCGCCTCGTCATGCAGGACGCCTCCCAGTCGCCCGTACCCCTTCTCGAGGAGATCCTCAAAACCGTTCCAGTCAGCGCATGAACGAAAGCCTTGCGAAGAGCCGCAGCCCATCGATCCGATTGGCCTTCCGACGCCGGCTTCGCAGCCTCGTCTTCTACTATCCCCTCACCCTGGCCGGATCCCTGCTGCTTGCCGCTGCCCTGTACCTGCTGGGACGGGGCCTGGCCCAGGATAATCCCTACGGAGTGCTCCTTGCACTGCTCGCCCTCCTGATGCTGGCCGCGGTAGCGGTGGCCGCCCGCCTCCAGGCGGGGACGTACGGCCGCAGGCAGGTCCATTGGCATTGGGATTCCTCCACCCCTCTGTTTGCCCGCCGCGCCGGCCTGGCCCAGGCGCTGATCACCGATCCGGTACGCACCCTGCCCTTCTTCCGCGTTCATTTCGCCGTGAAAGGCAACCTGAGGGCAGGCCGCAACGCCACCTTGAGAATCCGGCGGGAGATCTCCTTTGCCCAGGGCACGCGCCATCCGATCGGCCTCTACTTCCCCGTCTGCGGCCTGCTCACCTGCACGGGACGCTTCGCGGTCAGGGACATATTCGGGCTGAGCCGCGCCCGCTTCGCCGGCCAGATGCTGCGACAACTCTCCATCCAGCCCGCTTCCTTCGCCCAGAAGCGCATCCCCATCCCGGAACCCTCCGTGGGTTTCGAAGAGACAAGCCGCAAGCGCAGCTCCGACGAGGAGAAATACTACATGCGCGAGTACCTGCCGGGGGATCGCTTCCGGGATATCAACTGGAAGGTCTCCAGCCGCCTGGACGAGCTGATCACCCGCATCTCCCCGGTCACGCAGGAAAAAACCACGATCCTGCCCGTGGTGGTCCGCAATTTTCGCGACAGGGGGACGGAGACCCTGGAATCGGTGCTCCACCTCAACGTCATGAAGAGCTGGCTCATGGCCTTCCTGCGCCTCATGAAGCAGGAGCACCCCGAGATGCAGTTCCGTCTCACCGCGGCGGCAGGCGTCTGGCTGCTTCGCAGCGATGAAGAGATCGAACGCTTCGGCTGGGAGCTGCCGGGCATGTTCTTCCAGAAAGAAACCGGGTCGGTCGTCCAAACCCCGCCGGAGGAAGAGCTGTTCGTCTTCTCCACGGCCTTCGATCGCGGGCTGCCCGCCTTCCTGGGCTCCCAGCCTCAGGGCCGGCAGTACATCTTCCGCACCGTTGGCGCCGGGCAGGGGGGCAACCGGGAGGCTGTACCGGTGGTTCTGTTTCAGGGCGCCTGCGGGTGCCTGCCGGGATCGTGGATCCTGCGCAGGGAGCCCCGCCTGGAGGCTCCCAGGGTTGCTCCTCCCGCCTTCGGCAGGCTGGAGGAGCAGGCATTGTCCGTGAGGATACTGTAGATGAAACATTTCCTTTTCTTCACCCGACTCGGCCTCTACCTGATCACCTTCGCTCTGCCGATTCTGCACCCCTCCATCGTGGTGCCTTACGACAGGGTGGGCCTGATCTTCTGGTTCTTCCTCGTTCCCGCCCAGATGCTGATCGCCAACTACCTCTGTCCGCCGCGTCTGCGCATCCACACCTGGATCCTGGCGGGGATCGTTCCCATCGGGTTGTTCGTGCTGTTCATCGGCGGATTCGAGCTGTCCACTCTCCTGTACGCTCTGGGTGCGTCGGCGGCATTCATCCTGACCGCTGCGGTGTTCAAGAGCGGGAGCTTCGGCCGCCCCGTCGCCGTGCTGGAACCCTTTCTGCTGGCCGTGATCGCCTACAGGATCCTCAGCTTCTCCCGTGCGTCGGAGGAGCTCGCCCGGCAGGCGAGCGGCCTCACCCAGGTCATCCTGATCCTCATACCCCTCGCCTTCCTGCTGCACGGGATCGTGCTGTACCTGAGCGAGTTCCACTCCAGGGGAAGCAGGCGGGGACTGAGGGAGATCGTCCTCTTTTTCCTGATCGCCGTGCCGCTGTTCCTGGTGGTGAGCTTCATCCTGCCCCCTGATTTCCTCCGTCACGCGGTCGCCCTGAACCGGATCGAGAAGGATATCGAACCGAAACCGGTCCCGCTGGACGAACAGGGGCCGGGCTGGCCCGGGGGAAACCTGCGCAGCGACGACGGGCGCTGGCTGGACACGCGGGGGGAGCGTCCGGGCGACGGGGAGCAGCCGGGGGAAGACGGGCGCAACGCCCTCGAGGGGATCCCGTCGGACCAGTGGGGCGAGTCGGGCACGGAGGGAGGGACGGAAGGCAAACAGTACGCCGTCATGGTCCTGGCCAGCCCGGTGGAGCCATTGTATGCCGCCGACGCCTACTACGGGGAATTCGATCCTGAAGCGGGCTTCCTGCTGTCTCCGGATGAGCCCCTGAACGAGCTGTCCTACCTGCGCTTCCTGGAAACGTGGAACAACCCGGAGCAGCCGCAGGAGCGGCAGCGCCGGAGCACGGAGATCATCACCTTCTCCACCCTGCCGGAGCGCTACATCCCCTACCGGCCGCAGAGCATCGAGCCCACGGTTCTCCGGCGCAGGTACAATCCCTTCCAGTACTCCTATACCGCCACCTCCCAGCTCAGCCTTTCGGGACCTCGGGAATGGTCCGCGGTCCGGGAGCTCGGCGCGGAGGAGCGCACCCGCCTGGAGCCCTATCTCCGGATTCCCCTCTCCGACGAGCACCGGCAGAGCTTCCTGTCCCATCTCCGGAAGGCGCTCGGGGAAAAAACAGGATACTACGAACGGATCGAGGCGATCCTGCGCAGCTTCTCCGACTTCCAGTACGACATCGGCTTCGATGACAGTACTTCCGTTGCCAGGATGAACCGGTTCCTGGTGGAGAAACGGCAGGGGGACTGCACGGAGTTTTCCAACACCTCGGCGATCCTGCTCCGTCTGGCCGGGATCCCCGCACGGGTGGTGACCGGCTACCTGGCCTCCCGGGATCTGCAGAGCTTCGCTCACCTGCGCGGGCTGTTCATGCTGAGGGAGGCGATCCCGGAGCTGCAGAAGATCCCCTTCCAGAACCTGTACCTGGTGACCACGGCGCAGCGCCACTCCTGGGTCCAGGTCTACATCCCCTCCTTCGGATGGGTGGACCTGGAATCCACGGCCTACACTCTTCCCCCTCCCCCGGATCGCAATCCCAACTCGATGAACGTGGTCATCCCCCTGATACAGGGTGAGGAGATGCAGCGCCGCATCTTCCGCTTTCCCTGGCTCCTGGCTCTGCAGTTCCTGCTGGCCCTGGCGGCGCTGGTCCTGGCGGGAATCTACGTCTTCCGCTTCGCCCGCAAGCTGTACCTCGGCTCCGCGGCCCGCCGCGAGGATCTTCGCGGCCTCAAGGCGCTGTACACCCTTCTGCTCATCCGGCTTGCCGAGGGGGGGCTGGAAGTGAAGCGACCCTTCCTGACCCCCATGGAGTACGCCGGGGATCACCCCGAGCTGTCCGAATTCGCCCGCATCTACACCATGCTGCGCTTCAGGGAAAAGCTGGAGCCCGCCGAGCGTGCCCGGGCCTGGCGTGCCCTGCGGGCGGAGTACCGGCAGATCCTGCGGTCGAGCCGGCGCCCCGGACTGCTGCCCGCCCTGCGCCGGGCCTTCAGCCTGAAGGGGTTGTACTACTCGTGATCTCCGCCGCCCGCCGGTACGCCGCCCCGATCCTGCTCGCTGTCTCCGTGGTGCTGACCGTATCCGGCTGCCGCCACCGCAGCGATTGGGTGATGTTCCGGGGTCAGCAGGGCCGCGGCTATACGGCCAATGCCCTGCGACCGCCCCTCGCCATCAAGTGGAAGCTCCAGCTTCAGCCGGGGGCGGAACCCACGTACGCCTTCAACAACCCGGTCGTTCTGGACGGCACGATCTACTTCGGGTCCACCGACGGCAACTTCTACGCCCTGGACATCGAGAGCGGCTACATGAACTGGGTCGCCAAGACCCGCGGAGCCATCAACTCGATTCCCTTCGCGGATTCGGAGAAATTGTACTTCGGCAACAACGTGGGCAGGCTGTACGCGGTCTCCCAGGAGGACGGCAGGGAGATCTGGTCGTTCCAGACCGACTCCACGGTCCAATCCTCGATCGTGGGCTATGAGAACTTCATCATCTTCACCAGTGACGGCGGCACCGCCTATTTCGTGACGCCGCAGGGAGAGCAGCTTTTCACCCTGCCGAATCCCGTCTGGCACTACAACACCTTTCAGGTGTACGAGGACGTCCTGTACTTCGCCCCCGGACCGCCTGCCCGGCCGCACGCCTTCGGGGCTTTCGACCTGAATGCGCGCTCCTACCTGTGGATCCTGGATACCTCGATGTTCCAGGCCGTCTGGTATTCCTTCCCCGCCCTCAAGGGGGATCTGCTCTACTTCTCCACGGCCACCTACCGCGGGGAGTACTGGAGCTTCGACTACTACGCCTTTCAGCGGGAGACCGGGCAGATGGTCTGGCAGTACTCGGACTTTTCAGATTGGGGCGAGATGCTGCGGGTGGAGTCAGGGAGGATGTTCTCCGACAACATGAAGCTCCTGGACTACCTGGCTCCGGCGATCTGGCGGAATCTGGTCATCTATACCAGCGGAGATACGGTAGTCCGGGCCTTCCAGGCGGCAAACGGCGCCCTGGCCTGGACCCGGGCCTTCGACCGGCCTACCTCCAGCGCTCCGACCGTGGCCGGCAACCGCCTGTACTTCGGAATCGAGGGGGAGGAGGCTTACGAGGCCGGGTTTCCTGGCGGCGAGCCTCCCCGTCTGGTCTGTCTGGCCGCCAAAAACGGGCGCCTTCTCTGGGAGATGGAGCTGGAGGGAGCCCTGCTGAGCGCCCCCGTGATCGCGGGCCGCTGGATGGTCTTCGGCACCGACCGAAACTACTTCTACGTGCTGGAGGAAGTCTACTGAGGCGTTTTCCCCGCACCCCGAACGGCCGCTTCAGACATTGGCCAGCAGGAAATCCACGATCTCCCTGTTGCCGCAAAAATCATCCTTCCCGATGTTCGCCTTGAACCGGTCCAGGCGGCCGACGAAGCGGCGGATCTCCGCTGCGGAGAACTCCCTGGAAAACTGGCCGTATCCGAGCCTGTCGAGATATACGGAGTTGAGAATCTGCTCGAAGGAATTGACGATGGGTATGGAAAGAACAGGCTTGCCCAGGAACAGGGATTCGCTGATCAGGGTATAGCCGCCGTTGCACAGGACCGCCTTGCAGGAGGTGAGATCCCGGATGAAACCGTCGACCGACACTTCCCTGTACTCGACATTGCCGTCCAGGTATGCCCTCCCCATGTTGTAGACGACGAATCTCTCGGA
>JAFGQJ010000315.1 GCA_016935715.1 Spirochaetales bacterium | reverse complement strand
TAATATATCAGATATTACATTTCAAGGAGGTCGGTATGAAATCGGTTGAGGAGAAGGTCGAGAGAAAGGGGAGACTGATCGCCCTGGTGCTGCTGGCGGGCTTGCTGATCGCCTTGCCGGTGTTCGGCGGCGGCCAGAAAGCCGAGTCAGCGGCAGCCAAGCAGTACGTGCTGAAGTTCAATCATGTCCTGACTCCGCAGGACCCGTATCACGCGGCGTTCCTCAAGTGGGCCGAGGCGGTGGCCGAGAGGACGAACGGGAACCTGAAGGTGGAGGTCTTTCCCAGCGCGCAGCTGGGCGTGGAGGAGGACATCCTGGAGCAGATCCGCCAGGGCGCCAATGTAGGCCAGAACACCGACGCGGCTCGTCTGGGCAACTACGTCCACGACATCGCGGCGATGAACGCCCCCTACTTCGTCGAGAGCCTGGAGGAGGTCGAGAAGATCGCCGAAGCGCCCACGTTCAAGGCCTGGAAGGAGGAGCTGGAGCGGACCCAGGGATTCAAGGTCCTGTCCTTTTTCTGGGTGCAGGGTTTCCGGCAGATGTTCACCAACGAGCCGATCCGCAAACCGGAGGATCTGAACGGACTGCGGATCCGGACTCCTCCAGCTCCCATCTGGCAGGAATCGATCCGGGCCATCGGGGCCGTCCCGGTCGCCATGGCCTACGGCGAGGTTTATCCGGGGATGCAGACCAGGGCCATCGACGGGGCGGAGCTTTCGTTCACCGCCGGGTACAACATGAAGTTCTACGAGGTGGCCAAGTACGCCTGCGACACACGGCACATCCTGCTGATCAACTTCGAGGTCATCAGCAGCAAGTGGTTCGACTCCCTGCCGGCGGAGTACCAGCAGATCCTCGAGGAGGAGTGCAACAAGGCAGGCTTGGAGGTCTCACGCAACTACATGGAAGTCCTTGATCCGCAGTCAGCCGAGAAGCTGAAGGAGAAGGGCGTGACCATCATCCCGGCCTCTGAGATCGACATGAGGGCTTTCAAAGTCGCCGGCGAGAAAGCCTACGAAAAGCTCGACCTGGTTGAGGCGCGGGACCAGATCTACAGGGAGATTGGCAAAGCCAAGTGAGGATACGCCGCTGCAGGCCGGCCGGATGATTCCGGCCGGCTCGTTCTCGAGGCGGGGCGACCGGACCGGGCGCGATCGAAACGCTTGCGATCGGTCGCCCCGCGACTTTTCGGCAGAGGCGGGATCGGTGTAATATCGGATACAGCGGTGAGGTCAGAAAATCCATGAAGAAGTTCTACCAGCAGGTATGCAAGGCGGAGGTGTTTCTGGCGGCCCTGTGCTTCTGCTCCTCCTGCCTCGTGATATTCGTGAGCGCCATCGCCCGCAGCTTCGATCGGCCGCTCAACTGGTCTTTAGACATCTCGTTGTTCCTGTTCGCCTGGAGCGTGTTCCTGGCAGCCGACGTGGCCATGCGGGCGGACAAGCTGGTCAACGTGGACCTCGTGGTCAGCCGCCTGCCGCAGCGGGTGCAGAACATGATAACCGTGGGGCTGTATGTGGTGATCCTGGTATTCTTCATCGCCCTGCTGGGATTCGGCGCGCGGCTCTGCTACACGACCCGGGCGCGGGCTTTCCAGGGCCTGCCCAGGGTAAGCTATACCTGGGTGACCCTGAGCGTGCCGGTGGGCGCGGCGCTGCAGATAGTCACGGTTTCGATCAAGTTGAAGGCGAGCCTCAGGCGCCTTACGGCCAGCTCTTCGGGCAATCCCGGGGCTTGAGGGCCTCGGAGAAGCGGAGCGCGCACATGCTTCTGGTGGTCATCACGTTCCTCGTGCTTCTGGTTCTGGGCATGCCCGTCGCCTTCGCCATCGGCATCTCCGGGACCGTATTTTTTCTTCAGCACCCCGAGCTGCCCTTCACGATGATCGTGCAGCTGCCCATCTCGCAAACGCAGAACTTCCCCCTTCTGGCCGTGCCCCTGTTCATATTTGCCGGCAACCTGATGAACGAAACGGGCATCACCAGGCGCTTCATCCGTCTGTCCACTCTGCTGACCGGACACATGCGCGGCGGAATGGCGCAGGTCAGCGTGGTGCTCAGCACGCTCATGGGCGGGGTCTCCGGGTCGGCGATCGCGGATGCGGCCATGGAGGCGCGCATCCTGGGGCCCGATATGATCAGGCACGGGTACTCCAAGGCCTGGTCCGCCAATGTCATCGGCTTTACCGCCCTGATAACGGCCACCATCCCGCCCGGGGTGGGGATCATCCTTTACGGAACTGTGGGCGAAGTCTCCATCGGGCAGCTGTTCCTCGCCGGTCTCATGGTAGGGCTGATCATGATGATCATGTTCATGACCACGGTGGCGATCACGGCCCGCGCCCGCGGCTACAAGCCAGCCAGGGAGCAGCGCGCCGGCCTGCGGGAGATCATTTCCGCGCTCCGGGAGACGATCTGGGCCATGGTCTTCCCGATCCTGCTGCTGGTCGGCATCCGGCTGGGAATATTTACCCCGGCCGAGGTCGGCGCCTTCGCCTGTGTCTACGCGGTCCTGGTCGGCGTGTTCGTCTACCGGGAGCTGACCTGGAAGAAGTTCATCGAAACCCTCGGCTCAACGGTCATCGACGTCGGCGCCATCATGATCATCATCGCTCTGTCCGGTATCTTCGGCTACGGCATACCCTTCGAACGGGTGCCCGATGCGATCACGGGAGCGATCACGGACCTTACCACAGTCCCGCAGCTGATCCTGCTGATCACCATCGTCTTCCTCGTTTTTCTGGGGATGTTCATGGACGGCTCGGTGGTAATCCTGCTGTTCACGCCCATCTTCCTGCCCCTGGTCACGTCGGTGGGGGTCGACCCCGTGCACTTCGGCCTGATCTTCTGCACGGTCATCACCATGGGGAACATGACACCGCCGGTGGGCCTGGCGATGTACGCGGTGTGCGGGATCCTCGACTGCTCGGTCACCGACTGGATACGCGAAACCTGGCCCTTCGTCCTGACCGTGATCATCGAGCTCGCCGTGCTGGTGTTTCTGCCCGATGTCGTGCTGTTTCTGCCCCGGCTGCTGTTCAAGTGAACAGGAAGCGAATGGTTCTGGACGGCAAGACGGCGCTGATAACAGGCGCGGCGCGGGGCATCGGCAGGGCCATCGCTCTGCGTTTCGCCTCCGAGGGTGCGGCGGTCGGACTCATCGATCTCAAGAGCACGGACGAGCTTGCCCGCAGCCTGGAGGCGCAGGGATTGGAAGGCTTTGCCCTGGAGCTGGACATCACCGATCCCGAGCGCGTGAGAGAGACCTTCGACGAGGTGGCGCGGCAACGTGGCGTCATCGACATTCTCGTCAACAACGCCGGCATCATCGCCCGAGGCACCATCCTGGAGCTCGGCCACGAGACATGGCGCCGGGTCCTGGAGGTCAACCTGAACGGCACCTTCAACTGCTGCAAGGCGGCGATCCCGCACATGGTGCGGCAAAAAAGCGGCCGCATCCTGAACATCAGCTCCATCGCGGGAAAGATGGGCGACATCACCGCCGCCCCCGCCTACGGCACGTCCAAGGGCGCCATCAACACCTTCACCAGGTCCCTGGCCAGGCAGCTGGCCGAGCACGGAATCACGGTGAACGGCATCGCGCCGCACGCCATCGAGACCGACATGAGCGCCGAGTGGTCCGAGGAGAAGCGGCGCGAGGTGATCGGGGGCATTCCGCTGAAGCGCATGGGCAGGCCCGAGGACGTGGCCGAGGCCGCGCTGTTCCTGGTCTCCGAGGCCGCTTCCTTCATAACCGGAGAGGTCCTGAACGTCAATGGCGGCGCCCTGATGGACTAGCCCGCACCCGGGCGAAGCAGCAGCCATGACCCCGTATTGACAACAGACGTCTTACGTCATATAATAAGCCTGTAGTCCGGGTTCATCGACGCGGGAAGGATGGAAGCGTTGTTTGTTCGAGAGGAAATAGAGGAAAAGAAGAAACGGGTTCACCGTCTGCTGGAACAACTCGCCCTGGATGCCGTCTACCTGAAGAAGCAGTCCAACTTCTCCTGGTTGACCGG
>JAFGQJ010000314.1 GCA_016935715.1 Spirochaetales bacterium | reverse complement strand
TGGTGGATATCGTGTTCCGGCTGAACCGCAACTATTTCATGAACACCGAAACACTGCAGCTGACCATACTCGACCTGAAACGATGAGAAAAATCCTCCTCCTTCTCTGCCTCCTCCTGTCCCTCGCGCTCCCATCGGTTCTGGGCGGGGACACGCTGCGGCTGGGCGCTGATTCGGTGGCGGCGATGAGACTGGGGGGACCGCCGCTGTGCCGAATCTCCGAAGACGGCCGCTACAGCTGGCAAAGCGGAGAGCTGCTGCCCCTGGAAGGGTTTTTCTCCTTCCATACCGCGGCCGAGCAGCCGCTGGAGGCCCGCTACGAGGTCTCGGACCAGGGCTCCCGCGGCGGGGTGCTGCATGGCTCTTTCCTGTTCAGTGAAGCGGTCGACCGCCTGGAGGGCACGGTGCAGCAGCTGGAAGGAGAGCTTGGCCTGCAGGTGAGGGGATTCCCCCTGGATGATTCCGGGCGCAGCTGGTATTTTCTGGTCGGAATCCCGAGCACCGCGGAAGCGGGAGAGTATTGCCTGGAAATCAGCGCCTCCCGGGGTCGACGCTTCGTGCTGTATCGGAGGCAGCTCCCGATTCATCACAGGAGCTTCCGCAGCGAGGAGATCGCCTTCAACCAGGCTCTCACAGAGCTGATGACCGTGCCGGACCCGCAGAAGGTGGAGGAGTACAGGCAGCTCGGCCGGCTGCTGATGCAATTCCATGCCCGTTCGCTGTTTCAAACCGGCACGCTGATCGTCCCGGTCGAATCGAGGCGCCGAACCTCCCATTTTGCCGATCGCCGCCTGTACAGCTACACAGACGGGGGGAGCTCCCGGTCCCTGCACAACGGGATCGACCTGGCCGCACCCGTGGGCACTCCGGTTTTCGCTTCGGGAGCGGGCAGGGTGTTGCTGGCCGGGCAGCGGATCATCTCCGGAAACAGCGTGGTGATCGAGCACCTCCCCGGCGTGCTTACCCTCTACTACCACCTGGAGGAGATCGCGGTGCAGGAGGGACAGCGGGTGTTCCAGGGACAGCAGATCGGGACCGTGGGCATGAGCGGTCTGGCAACGGGTCCGCATCTGCATTGGGAGCTGCGGGTCGGCGGCGTGGCGGTGGATCCGGATTTTTTCGTGGAAAATCCCATGATTGACAAAAGCGCGCGTTCGCATAATATTATGGACCGAAATTAGCAGAGAGGGGGTGATTTCCATACCGGCTATAATTGTTGGCGAGGATGAAGCCCTGGACCGGGCGATCAAGCGCTTCAAGCGCATGGTAGAAAAAGAGGGCATCGTCCGGGAGTGGAGACGCAGAGAGTTCTACGAGAAGCCTTCGACGATCCGCAACCGCAAGAAGAAGGCCATGGAACGCAAACGCCTGAAGAAGATCCGCAAGTTCGGTCACGGAAAGCGCTTTAGCTCCCCGGGCAGGTAGGATCGTGAGAGCCTGCAGGGTCTGCACGATCCGACCTGCAGCCGAGCTGCTATAACCGACAGGAAAAGATGACGTGAGCCCTCTCTGCTGCATGCGGGAGGGCCTTTTTTCTGCGCTAGGAGAACAGTCATGAAATGGCAGGGAAGATGAAAGAGTGACAACGTGGTCGACCGGCGCAGGATCCGGGCCGGCGGCATAGCTGCGGGAGGCGGCCTGGGTGGGATCATCGTCCTGGTCCTGTATCTGCTTCTAGGCGGCGATCCCTCCGGTATCCAGCAGAACCTCCAGATCGAAGGGCCCGCCTCTTCGACTGAAACCGGGGGGCCTCTCAGCGCGCACCAGGAGGAGATGGGCGAGTTCGTAGCCGTGGTCCTGGCCGACATAGAGGAGGTCTGGGGGGAGCTGTTTCAGCAGTTCGGCATGGACTACCGCGAACCGCACCTGGTCCTGTTCTCGGGGCAGGTGGAATCAGCCTGCGGCTATGCCGCCGCGGCCACCGGGCCGTTCTACTGTCCGGGGGACGAGAACGTGTACATCGACCTCGAGTTCTTCGAGGACATGCAGCGCCGGCTGGACGCGCCCGGTGACTTCGCCCTTGCCTACGTGATCGCCCACGAGGTAGGCCACCACGTCCAGACACTGCTCGGCATCATGGACCAGGTCGACGAGCTGCGCGGCCAGCTCAGCGAGCGGGAGTTCAACCAGGTGCTCGTCCGGCTGGAGCTCCAGGCCGATTTCCTGGCCGGCGTCTGGGCTCATTATGCCTGGCAGGATGCGGGCTTCCTGGATTCGGAGGACATCGAGGAGGGGATGAACGCCGCAGCCGCGGTCGGCGACGACCGGATCATGCGCCAGACCCAGGGCTACGTGGTTCCCGATGCGTTCACCCACGGCACATCCGAACAGAGAGCCCGTTGGTTCAGGAAGGGGCTGGAAACCGGCGACATCCGCCAGGGCGACACCTTCGGCGCCGAGCAGCTGTAGGGCGAAACGGCGCGGAAATCCTCACCGCTTCGCTTCCTCCGCAGCCCGAGCTTCAGGGCAGCACGGGCAGGCTCGGTTCCGGGAGAACGGACTTGGGCATCTCCACCCGGGCGGTTTTTTGAGGATCCACGATCTGGCAAACCTTCAGGTCCCCGACGGCGCTGATCAGCATGCTGATCTCGTCCAGGGCTCGACCGGTTTTCCAATGGATGAGGTCCATCATGTCGTTGAGCGCGCAGGAGGCGGCCTCGTCCAAAGTAGGGCCCAGGCCGATGGTCACGAACAACCCATCGACATCCACCACCGGTCTGGGCGGGACAATCGACGGGTGCTTGATCAGATCGAGCGTGAGCTCCACTCTGGCTGGGATCTCCACCCCGCAAATCAGGGATTCTCCGTCTCCCATCCCGGCGTGGGCATCGCCCAGGGCGAACATGGCCCCCTCCTGACGCACATGGAAGTACACCCGTGCGCCGGGACGGATGACTTTGGCGTCCAGGTTTCCCCCGTGATCTCCGATCTCACCGCAGGGCACCTCCCGGTCGCCCGGAGAGACGCCGATCACCCCGATCATGGGATGGACCGGAAAAGAGAGCTCGTCGCCGAACCAGAACCTGCCGTCCTTCACCGGAATCACACGGGTGACCGACTCCTGCAGCCGTTCGCCGAAAGCGCCTTCACCGGGAATGGCTACCATGAAACCGGTGGATCCGAGCTCTATGCGCCTGATGTCGACAACCAGGACGTCCCCTGGTTCGGCGCCCTTCACGGCGATGGGGCCGGTTGCCGGGTTGACCTCTGAGAAGTCTATCTGGGTGACCAGGTCTTTCTCGCTCCTGATCTGACTGCGGAAGCAGTCATCGGTTTCGACGGATACGGTTTCACCGGGCCGTACCGTGGCGATGGGAGGATTGTTCGGGCCGAATTGAAAAATCACGTCGGTCCTTTTTATTTCCTGCATGGTTCACTCCTTGTACGTTATCTCGTCACTTCTCATCTCCGGGGAAAACAAGCGGCGCGACAGCAGACCCTGGGGGCGGGTGAGGATGGTGACCATCAGGATGATTCCCACGGCCAGCATGCGGATGAATCCGATTTGAGTGGCGATCGAGGCGGGCACCAGATCGGTCA
>JAFGQJ010000313.1 GCA_016935715.1 Spirochaetales bacterium | reverse complement strand
TCACTGAGCTCATAGGCGTAGAGAGTCTGAAACGCTAGGATCCGCCCTTTTCTTCTGGCGCCCATGCTTCCGACATGCCCGACAGGATACCCGCTACCAGGAAAGGTTTTCTTCGAAGATTCGTATCTCCGCTTTCTTTTTCAACTCACTGAGAAGATCCAGCAGCGCCTGCTGGTAGAGCTCGGCCTGCCTCTGCTGCATCAGCTGTGCGTTGATCTGGTCCCGCACCGTGCTGTTGTTCTGAGGCGGAATGGGGTCGTCCAGCGCAAGGAGCCGGAAAGGAATTTTTTCGGTTACCCGGATGATGTGAAAGCCGATATTCGACTGCAGCACGCCGCTGACCTCCCCCACATCCAGCTTGAAGGGTGCCTCGAAAAACTCTTTGCCGAGCAGCTGCCTGCGGGCCTGATCATCCCGCCGCAGGTAGCCGAAATCCCCCCCCTTGTAGCGGGAGTTCTTGTCGTCGGAGTACTTCACCACCAGCTCATCGAAAGAGGCGCCGTTTCGAAGCTCCCGGGCGATATCTTCCGCCCGTTCCTGTGCTTTCGCCTTTTCCTCCGCGGAGTTCAGGTTCCGGGTGTCGATGTATATGTGCTTGAAACGGACCATGTCCGGAGCCACGAACACCGTCTTGTTCGCGTCGTAGAAATCTTCGATCTCGCTGTCGGGTGGAGGCGCCATCTTGTCGAAGAGCGCCTTTTTTTTCTGCATGACGAACTTCTGCTGGAGGATCGCCTTCTCCAGCTCCTCGACGTACTCCTCCCAGGACAGGCCCGACTGCTGAAGCAGCTGTCTGAACTCCTGCTCGGTGAGCTCACGGTTCAAATTCAGACCGAAACCCCCAGTCTGGCGCGCCAGGGCGATCCGGGAATCCAGTTCACTCTGTGTCACGGTGACATTTTCCATCGCAGCAGCCTGGCTGATCAGCTTGTCACTGACCATCAGATCGAGAAGCTTGCGGCGGTCCTCCACGGACAGCTTGTTCTTCGTCCTGGCTTCCAGATCCTCGATCCTGCTGCGGAACTGCTGAACGGAAATGACCTCGAATTTCGAGAGCTTCACGGTTGCCACGGGTTTGTCTATGAGCTGCGCGAACCCTATCTGGGCAAAAAGAAAAACAGCTGCGAGTACAAGAAAGTTTCGTTTCATCACACCCAAAGTAATCACCCGCAAAGGTACTGTCAAGTATAGCATCAGCCCACGGGAATTTCCGTGTAGCCGATCTTTTCCTTGAGCTTTTTTACTCCGGGCAGCTTTTGGTCGAGTTTCAATCCCTTGTCGAGGTAGCTGAGCGCCAGGTCTCTCTGGCCCAGGGCGCAGTATATTTCAGCTATCTTCTTGTAGAAGAAGGCGTTGTCCTTGCGGGAGAAATTGAAGCGGATGAGCTCCTTGATGTAGTCGATCGACGCCTGGGGTGGGAGCTTGGTCACCATCTTGAAACAGGTGATACTCCGCAGCCGCTCGATGATTTCATCCAGAAAGTGATGAAAATAGGGTTGCTCCATCTCCAGCACGCAGAGGTGCTTGTACAACTGGCAGGCACGGATATATTCGCCGTTCCTTTCCAGGGCTTCGGCGATGAGAAAAATGCAGTCCATGTAGTCTTCCCGCCCCAGGCAATACTCAAGGGAAAAATCCGGCCGGGATTGGGAAAGGGAATCGTAGAGCTCAAGCGCCTCGGTCGGCTCTGAATTGAGCAGACTGTAGAAGATGAGCTTGGACTGGGCGATCAGATCGTCAGGGCGGCTCTTGAGGTACTCCCTGTAGTCGAATTTGGGTTTGGAGAAGTGAATGCTGAAGGCGCGGTCATAGGACTTGCGCTTCTGTGGATTGCTGAGCGTCTCATAGGCGGCCAGAAGATTCCGCATGTTCTCGTCGGAATACTGGCGGTTGGCTATCTTCAGATCAGGATGCAGCTCTTTGGCCCGTTTTCGGAAGGATCGTTTGATTTCGTCCACTGAACATGCTGGATCGAGACCTAAAACTTCGTAGTAGTTTACCAAATCGGACCGCTCAACCCTTCTGTAAGCGAACTTACATATTTGAAAAAAGTATACGTGATGATGATAGTATTGTCAAGAATTATTCGTCTACACATATGTGGGTGCAATTCCCTTCTTGCCACGCCGTTGCTTTCGTGGTAGCGTGAGGCATGTTTGGCTTCCTCATCAAGAAATCGTTTTTCGACATGTGGGACAACCTGATCCGCATCGTCATCCTGAACCTGGGATTCATACTGGCCTTTGCCATTATTATATACTTTCCCCTGCTGTTTCGGGACATTCCCGTCCTTTTTTTTGCGGCCCTGGGTATAGGAATGGGCATCCTGTTCGTGTACTCGGGTGTCGTCAGCACCATGGCCGCCATGATCGCCGATTACACGAAACCGGAGTTCAAGGACTTCCTTCCCGCACTCAAGGCGACCTACCCCACCAGCCTGCTTTTCGCCCTGGTAAATCTCGCGCTGGTGATTCTCTTCCAGATTGCTTTCAGAGTCTACGGAGGGATCCAGTCCTTCGTAGGTCCCCTGGCCTCCTCGTTCCTGTTCTGGGTTCTGATCTTCTGGGTGCTCGCTTTTCAGTACTTCTTCGCCATCCAGGCGAGGCTGGACAAGAAATTCACCAAGATGATCAAAAAGATGTTTCTGCTGCTCCTGGACAATCCCCTGTTCACCGTGGGTTTGTTCATCGCCACGGTGCTCATATTCGCGATCTCCGCCTTTACCGCCTTCCTGCTGCCCGGAATCGCCACGATCTTTCTCTGGTGGAACGTGGCGCTCAAGCTTCGCCTGTACAAATACGACCACCTCGAGGAGCATCCCGACGCCCGCCGGAACATTCCCTGGGATGCCCTGCTCACCGAAGACAGGGAGCGTGTCGGGAAGAGAACACTGAAGGGAATGATATTCCCCTGGAAGGAATAATGCCTACTTGATGTGCAGGCGTTTGCCGATCTCCTCGGCTTCCGCTGCGCTGTTGATGATCGAGGAGTATTTCAGGAACATCCCCTCCTTCTCCATCCCTCTCATAAGGCGGGTGAGCGCTTTGCCTGCACCGAACACGTTCTTGGTAACGAAAGCATAGCATCGTTTGCCCGCAACCATGCCCGAGGAGTTCAGGAATTGACTGACTTTGTCGGGGATCTTGCCGCTGAACTTGGAAAGCGGCTCCACGCCCACGGCTATGTACTGGTACATGGTCAATTTGGCATTGACATCGTGATTGCCGTCGATGATATCCACCTGATGCCCCTGGGATTCCATACCCTTCGCCAAAGATCGAGTGAGGTTCAGTATTCGATCTCTCGAATTGGTGGCAAAAAAGACAACCGCCGCTCTCATTATTCACCTCATTGTCCGCTTTCAGCTGTAGCTATGCACTGATGCAGGAATGGGTTAGTATACGTTCGAGTCCCTGAAAAGGTCAAGGTTACAGCTTTGAGAACGATCGGAACATCCGCACCGCTTGCCCTCACCGTCGTCTGTATCGTCTGTCTGCTGTTGGGCTCCTGCGACTCCGGCTCCGGAGAGCGCAGACTCGACGTGCACGAAACCGTGATCTCCGATCACTCGGCGGCGCTGAATCTCTCGCTTTCGCTGAGTGGCGAGCGCCTGTACATGGTCTACCCTGCGGTGGATGCCCTGTCCCTCAACCTGGTTTCGGCGGACATCGCGAACGATCCGCTCCGGCCCGTTCTGAACGATACGACCTACCTCGATCGGATCAGCTACAGCCCCGACATCGACGACAGCTTCGGGCGGCATCTTTTCGTTCCTGGAAACCGGCTCAGTCACATCCTGTACCTCGACCGGGAGAGCGAAGAGAATTCGGTGCTGAAGTGGCTGAGCAAGACGGAAACCGAAGAAACCTGGTGGATAGACTCCTTCCCCGGGTTGTCCGAACCTCTGTTCGCCCTCGATGAGGGAAACGGAGCCCTGCGCGTGCTGGTTGCCGAGGCAGCGATACTTTCCCTCCGGCGTCTCAGCCGTGAGGCTCAACCCACGCCGCTGGTACAGGCGGAGTTTCCGGCAGGAAAGCTGCAGTTGCAGGGGGATGTCTGTGTCGTGCAACAGGAGGACTATCGGGCACTCACCGCTTTCGACGGACTGACGAAGAGGCTGTACTTCATCACCCTGGCGGAAGACTCGATCGAAGCGGTGCCTGTCTATACGGCGGGAGCAATCCACTTCAGCACGATCCTGGACGACCGGCTGCTCATTCTGATATACGAATCCTCTCAGGCGACGATCACCCTGCTGGAACGTGCATTCCAGAGGGATACGAAAGCCCCTCAACCCGCTTTCGAGTCGATTCCGGTTACACTGTGCGAAGGCACGAACTCGGTTTTCCTGGCCAGTCACCGGGGCAAACGCCTGTTCCTGTTCGACGAACAGATCAGCGATCACCGGGAAAGGGCAACCCATCAGCTGTCTATCCTGTATAGCGGGTCTTCGCAATCACAGTGCGATAAGCTCACGCTCATCGAGCAGGAGGCACCCATCGAGGGTTTTGATGCCCTGAAAGTCGGGGATGTTCTCTACGTTCTCTATATGAGCGGCAACACCCTGACGCTGCTGTCCCTCTCCCTTCCCTCGCTAGTTCAGGATCAGGATCCGGCTTCCTAGGTATTCATTCAGGAACGACAGGATCCACTCGGTAGCCTCGGTCAGTTCCTCCGTGCCCCCCTCGGCCTCGAGGAAGCGGCGATCCAGGCTCAGGAGCTCGTTTCGTACCGACTCGGGGATAACCTCCGCCTTGAGCAGCGTGCGGGCAAGATCCGCTATCCCCTCCTCCTGTTCATACGGTATTTTCTTGTTGTTGCAGATCTTGCTCAGCACATCATGGAGAACCGCTTCCAGAACGGCCTCCGCTTTGCGAAGCCTTCCGCCGTCGATCTGCCGCCGGGCGCTGCCGAGCAGGGAATCATAAATGTTGACGCTCAACATGAGGTCCTTGTGAAAGAAGTAGCCCTTCTGCACGTCCGAGCTGGCCGCTTTGAGTATTCCGAGGAACACCTGGGTCGTATTGTAGTAGTCGAAAAACTTGGTGGTGACGAAACTGTCGAACTGGGGACTGGAGGATCCGAATGTGGACTTCAGCAGGCTGAGACATTTGGTCTTCCACTCGCTGAAAATTTCGGGAGAAACGGCTTTCTTCTGCCCGGTAAAGTACAGTTTCCTGCAGCTCTGCTTTATGCTTTCTCCTTCGGCTATCAGCTCGTCGAAAAGCTTTACCACCCTGTCGGTCGCGTCCACACCATCCAACCTGTTACGACAAGCCTAATACAACGGGAAGCGAATTACAAGCAAACCGGCTATACTGAATAGTATAGCAACATTCGTTTTGAGTATCATTAATATATTTATGATATTATCCAACGAGTGTCGGTAATCAGTAGAACCTGAGGATGTGGTGCGCCCGGATGAGGGTGCCGAGCCTAATGAGGTACCGTCAGCGATTCATCCCGCCGGGCAGCTCCGACTCTTCTTCGGATTCGCTCTCCGTCTCCAGCTGCTGCATCGACGGCTCAGGCTCCTCGATCCTCTCGACCCACCAGTTCGACTCCTCCGCCGCCTGTATCTGCTCCAACCGCGCGCGCTCCACGATGTCGGAGGATTCTGACGTCCTGTTCAGCCAGGCCAGCGCAAAAGCGCCGACGATGAAGATGGCTCCCAGGATCGATGTAAAACGGGTGAGTATGTTTCCCGATCTGGAACCGAAGGCCGACGAGCTGCCTCCGCCAAACAGACCCCCGATGCCCTCTCCCTGATCGTCCTGAAGCATAATGACCAGGATCATCAGCAGAGCCGCGATAGCGAAAATAACCAAAAGTACTATGCTCAACAATCCCATTGCTCAACTCCCGGTATCGTAGCGTACGATCGGCACGAAGGAATCGGCGGCCAGAGAAGCGCCGCCGACCAGCAATCCATCGATATTTTCCATGGACATCAACTCCGCGGCGTTGTTTGGTTTGACCGACCCGCCGTACTGAATGACCGTGTCTTCGGCCACCTTCGCGCTGTACAGACGGGACAGGAGATCCCGGATGAAACCATGGGTATCATCCGCATCTTTCGGCGTTGCGGTCTTGCCCGTGCCGATGGCCCAAACGGGTTCATAGGCGATGGTGATACGCCCCAAATCCCCGACTTCCTTCAGGCCGCCGCGGATCTGCTGTTCGACAATCCGCCGGGTCACTCCCCCTTCCCTCTGCTCCAGCGTCTCCCCGACGCACAGCACCACCTCCAGGTCGTGGGAAAGAGCCAGCCTGACCTTGCGGTTGATCAGATCATCCTGCTCACCGTACTTGTGGCGTCGTTCCGAATGTCCCAGGATGACCGCCTCCACGCCCAGATCCTTGAGCATGAGCACGGAGACCTCTCCCGTATGGGCGCCCTGCTCCTCCGGGCCCATGTTCTGGGCACCCAGGAGGATGTGGCTGCCTTCCAGACAGCCCTTGACCGGACCCAATGCCGTAAATGCCGGGGCTATCATGACTTTCTTGTTCTCCCGGTCCAGGGACCGGACCAGGCTGCGGGCCAGCTCCTCCGCTTCCGCCGTGGTCTTGTGCATCTTCCAGTTGCCGGCTATGTAGGGTGTACGCATACGTATTCGTTCCTTGTTCTATGTATTCTGCAGGGCCCGGATGCCGGGAAGGACTTTGCCTTCCAGATACTCGAGGGATGCCCCGCCTCCCGTGGAGACGTGGCTGATCGAATCATCCAGCCCGAACTGCTTTACCGCGGCCACGCTGTCCCCGCCTCCGATCACCGTAGTGCCGGCACACGCGCTGACCGCCTTGGCCGTCTCCAGAGTTCCCTGAGCGAACTCGGGAAACTCGAAAACTCCGAGCGGACCATTCCATACCAGCGTTTTGGCCGCGACGATCACCCCCCTGTTCCTCTCCAGGGTCTTCCTGCCCACGTCCATTCCGATCTTTCCCTGCGGGATGTCCACTTCGGCGATGTACTCCGCTCTGGCCTGATCGGAGAACTCCGAGGCTACCAGATGATCTACGGGCAACAGAAGTTCCACCCCCTGCTTCCCGGCCTTGTCCAGCAGACTGCGCGCCGTATCGAGCAGATCCTCCTCCACCATGGAGGCGCCCACCTCGTGCCCCAGTACTTTGAGGAAGGTATAGGCCATGGCCCCGCCGATGATGAAGCTCGACACCCTGGCGAGCAGGGACTCCAGCACCGCGATCTTGGTGGAAACCTTGGCTCCGCCGATGATGGCCACGAAGGGCTTTTCCGGGTTCTCCAGGACTCCCCCGAGAAATCGGATCTCCTTCTCCATCAGAAAACCGGCCACCGCGGGAAGGTGATGGGCGACCCCTTCGGTGGATGCGTGGGCACGGTGGGCGCTGCCGAAGGCGTCGTTTACGTAGACCTCACCCAGACGGGCCAGCCGGGCTGCGAACTGCGGGTCGTTGGCCTCCTCCTCCTTGTGAAAACGGACGTTCTCCAGCAGAAGCACCTGCCCCGCCCGTAAAGCTTGCGCCTGCTTCTCCACCTCCGGCCCCACGCAGTCCGGGGCCATGATCACCTCCCGGCCGAGAAGCTCGGAGAGCCTCCGGGCGACCGGCTCGAGGCTGTGCTCAGGGGCCGCTTTCCCCTTGGGGCGTCCCAGGTGGCTCATCAGGATCAGGCAGCTGCCCTCCTGCTCGAGGACGTAGTTGATCGTGTCCAGCGCCGCCCGGATGCGGGTGTCATCCCCGATGCGTCCATCCTTGATCGGAACATTGAAATCGACCCTGCAGAGGACCTTTTTCCCCTGCAGGTTGATGTCTTTTATTGTTTTTTTTCTCATAAAAATGAGTCTACTTCATTCTCTCGGCAAGATCGACCACCCGGTTGGAGTATCCCCACTCGTTGTCGTACCAGGAGAACACCTTGACGAACCCGTTTCCCAGCTTCATCGTGGCCTTGGCATCGAAGATCGAGGAATGGGTGTTGCCGATCACGTCTACCGAGACGATAGGATCCTCGGTGTACTCGAGGATACCCTTCATCGGACCCTCGGCGGCCTTCTTCATGGCCGCATTGATTTCTTCGACGCTGGGGTCTTTTGCCAGCTTGACCGTCAGATCGACGATCGATCCGGTTGCTACCGGAACTCGCAGTGCAACGCCGTTGAGCTTGCCGTCCAGATCCGGAATCACCTTGCCCACCGCCTTTGCCGCTCCGGTTGTCGTGGGAATAACGGAGACGGCGGCAGCCCGGGAGCGCCGTAGATCGGAGTGGGGTGCATCCTGCAGCCGCTGGTCGCTGGTATAGGCATGCACCGTTGTCATCAGACCCTCCACGATCCCGTACTCGTCGTGCAGTACCTTGGCCACGGGGGCCAGACAGTTGGTGGTGCAGGATGCGTTGGATACGATCAGGTCCTCGGCCTTCAGATCCGCGTCATTCACCCCCAGGACGACCATCTTATCGACCTTGTCCTTGGCCGGTACGGTCAGAATGACCCGCCTGGCTCCGGCTTCCAGGTGCCAGGCAACCTGCTCGCGCAGGCGGAAGATTCCGGTTGACTCCACCACCAGATCCACCCCCATCTCCCTCCAGGGCAGCTTCTTGGGATCACGCTCTGCCAGAGCAGCGATCTTCTTGCCGTCCACCACCAGGGCGCCTTCCACGACCTCCACCTTTTTGGAGTACTTCCCGTAGTTCGAATCGTACTTCAGCAGGTGTGCCAGGGTCTCGTTGTCTGTGATGTCGTTGACCGCCACCACCTCGATGTTTTTCCGCTCCATTGCGATCTTGAACACGCTTCGCCCTATCCTGCCGAATCCATTGATAGCGATTTTCATGCTTCCCCCATGTAGTCCTGTTGTGATTGTTTGTTTCTCGCTCCTGAATATACGGAAAAACTGCGCCCCCTGTCAATGGCGGCCGCCCGCCAACGTACAGCCGGGCGGCGGGAACGGAGGCCTGCTTCAGCTTACAGGCCGACGAGGCTCAGCAGGCGGCGCAGCAGCCCCGGTTGGCCGGCATCCTCGCTCTGCGCGGGCTCCGGCTGCGGGACGAGAGGGATGATCTCATCCCCCGCATTGACCAGATCGAAGAAGCTGTGCTTGGTCACGGTGCCCTCGCTGATCAGCTCGTCCAGGGCTTCCACGGTAAAACTGCCCAGGACATCCTGGCTGTCCGCCGTCACACCGATCGTGTCGCTCTCCAGCCGGACCCGTCCCTTTCGCACGACGGCAAGCTGCAGACCCTCGGCGAGCTCTTCGGCTCTGCCCAGGTCGATGACACCACGGTCGAACTGCCGGGCCAGCAGCGTACCCCTGAGCGGCAGCGCGGCAAACACCCGGTCCGCCAGGATGCTGAAATTGTCCTGAACCCGGTCATTGCCCGTGCGGAACACCCGGTAGGTGCGCAGCTTCTTGCCCGTGGCGGTGAGATACTGGTCCAGGACCGTGGTGAAACTCCGCTCGGATTCTTCGATGTGCATCACCAGGAAGTAGTCGCTGCCCAGATTGCGGGCTTCTCGAAAGGCGGTTTCGTAGCTGTCCACGTTGAGGCTCGTTTCCGGCACCTCCAGGGTGGCGTATCTGTGAAACAGATCGTAAAGGTACTCCGCCGCAGCCAGGCCGGCAAAGGGATGCAGCTCCCGGGTGGCAGGCACCAGGTGGTACAGGGCCATGGAAAAACGCCTGCGGTCCAAACCGTATTGATCGATCCCCCACCGGGATGAAACGCTGTCGTAGAGGTCGCTGCTGATGATCTCGATATCGTCGAGGATCGGCGCGTCGGTGTAGCCCAGGTCGCGAAGCACCTCCAGCTCCCGCATGTACTTCTCCGGGAATCCCCTCAACCGGTGCAGCTCGGCGTACAGCAGACGGGGTTGCTTGGCTTCCGGCTGCAGGCGCAGGGCTCTGCGGTATTCCAGCAGAGCCTTGGACAGCAGATTCCGCTCTCTGAACAGCGTACCTCTGTCCAGATGATAGGCGGCGTAGCGTTCCCGGATGGGATCATCGATGGGAAGCTCGTTCAAGGCGATGTTTTCCAGCACGATGCGGGCGATCTCGTCATCCGGCTGCAGCCGCAGCGCCTGTGCAAGGCTGCGGATGGCTTGTTCGGGATCCCCGCTGCGGTCGTAGGCCAGTCCGAGGGAATACCAGACCAGCGGTATGGTTCTGTCGGTTTCCAGAATCTGCTGCAGCACGTCGATAGCCGCTTGGGGATCGCCGCGCATCAGGTGGACCTGGGCGAGCAGGCGCCTGGCCTCCGTGTATCCCTCATCCAGGGCGATCGCCGTGAGCAGGTACGATTCGGCCTGTTTCAGCGCACCCTCCTCCACGGAATACCGTGCTGCGGCGTAGTGCACCCGGGGATCGTAGTTGTGATACTTCAGGGCCAGCTCGAGATAGCTGCGGGCGGCAACCTCATCCCCCTGCGCTTCGCTGAGCAGTACCAGGGACAGCAGAGCTTTCTGGCTTTCCGGACGGATTTTCAGAGTTTCGATGTATCTCTGGCTGGCGTTGCGCGTGCGCCCCTGGGCAATGTCCAGCTCGGCCAGCCCGAAGCGGGCTTCCAGGTTGTTCGGCTCGCTGTCCAGCACCGATTCGAACAGCTGCCTCGCCCTGGCCGGCTGGTTCAGGGCGATGGCGATCCTCCCCTCCAGCACGATCAGATCCAGGTTGCCCCGGTCGTACCTCTGGGCCTCCTCGAGATACTGGAGGGCTTCCTCGTATTCTTCCAGTGCGAAAAAGCTTTCGGCCAGCCCGATCAGAGGTTTGTCATACGACGGATTCTCGATCAGAGCCGCCCGGTACAGCTCCACCGCGGCCAGCAGATTCGAGCGGGCCTGCTCCATGCGGCCGCGCTGATAGAGCATCTTCGGATCCGCCTGCACACCCGCGCCCGCCTGCGCATCGGAGGCGGGGGCGAGGCCGAGAAACAGGGATAGCGCCAAAATCACTGCTGCAGGGATTTTCATCGCAGGTTGAGCCTCACACCCCTTGGCGCTGAAGAACCACCTTGATCGTGTCGATCTTGTGGCCCTCCATATTCTGAATAATGAAATCGATGTTCTGATAGCTAAACTTTTCGTAGCGGACCGGTATCTTTCCGAACAGGTGGAACACGAATCCGCCCAGTGTATCGAAATCATCGCTGGGGAGATTGATCCCGAGCTGCTCGTTCAGCCACTCCAGGTTCACCCGTGCATCGCAGAGATACACATCATCGCTGATCTTCAGCAGCTCCTCGGTCTCATTGTCGAACTCATCCTGTATCTCCCCGACGATTTCCTCGATGACGTCCTCCAGACAGACGATGCCCGAGGTGCCGCCGTACTCGTCGACGACCACGGCAATATGAACCCGGCGGCGCTGGAACTCTCTCAGCAGGGAGTCCAGCTTCTTGCTCTCCGGTACGAAATAGGCCGGTCGGATCAACTTCCGCAGGTCGATCTCCGGTTCCTCCTTCACCATGTAGTGCAGCAGATCCTTGGCGTAGAGCATGCCGACGATGTTGTCGACGGTTTCATGGTATACCGGGAAGCGGGAGTGGCCGCAGTCGGAGATGATGTTGACGATCTCCCGGATGGGTGTTTCCAGGGAAATCGATACGACATCGATGCGGGGCACCATGATCTCTTTGACATTCGTGTCGGAGAGGGAGATGATGCCTTTGACCATTTCCACGGCTGCCGTGTCCAGGTTCTCAACATCCTCCTCCACGGAGACCTTTCTCAGAAGCCTGTCGATGAAGCTTCTTCGTTTCAACTTATCCTCTCCTTTTTCAAGCTCTTCAGAATGCTCTCCTGCAGCTCGATCATCCCGGATTTCTCATCCTCGTGATCCATTCCCTCCAGATGCAGGATGCCATGAATCAGCAAACGCTGCAATTCCTCCTCCTGGGGGATCCGCCGCGCCCGGGCATTGCGGCCCATGGTTTCGACGGAGATGACGATGTCTCCCGCCGGGACCGTGCCTTTTTCGGTGTTTTGCGGTGTTTGGGAGAATGACAGGACATCGGTAGGAGCGTCCACCGCCCGGTATCGTCGGTTCAGCTCCCGGATGGTTGCGTCATCGGTGAGCAGGATGGAAAGCTCCCAGCGGTCGATCCCCCGTGCGCTCAGCACCCTGGCCGCGAAGCGCCGGCAGCGCCGCATCCATCCTGGGTCGTCGATCCCCGCCGAGGCTACCTCTACGTCGTTCACCGGGCGGCCTCTTTTACCTTGGGGTACTCGATCCTCGAATGGTAATACCCCGCCAGAACCTGAACGAAGCTCTTCTTGATCGTCTCCAGGTTCCGGAAGGTGAGCTGGCTGTCGCTCAGCTCCTGGGAGGTGAACTTCTCCATGATCATGTCCCAGACGAGCTTTTCGAGCTTGGCTACGGTGGGCTTCTTCAAAGTGCGGGTAGCCGCCTCCACCGCGTCTGCCAGCATGACCACCGCCGCCTCCCTGCTGCGGGGCCGGTAGCCCTGATAGGAGTAGTCGTCGCTGCTCACATTGGCGCTGTTTCCATTGTCCACCGCTCTCTGGTAGAAGTATTGAATGATCCCGCGCCCGTGATGCTGGGCGATGATATCCTGCACTTCCTGGGGCAGCGCCAGCTCCCTGGCTTTTTCTATTCCTACCTTGAGGTGGGATTTTATCACCGCCGCCGAAAGACTCGGTTTCAGATCGTCGTGCTTGTTGTACGAGGTTTGATTCTCGATGAAGTACTCCGCCTGTTCGATCTTGCCGATATCGTGGTAATACGCCCCGACCCGGGCCAGCAGCGCATTGGCACCGATGGCACTGCAGGCCGACTCGGCCAGATTGGCCACACTGATCGAGTGGTTGTAGGTTCCCGGTGCCAGGGACAGCATGCGCTTGAGGATCGGCGCGTTGAGGTCGGAAAGCTCGATCAGGCGGAAACGGCTGGCCGTGTTCAAGGCGTGTTCCAGGATGGGCAGGAATCCGAGACTGATCATGCTCGAGGCAAAACCGTTGAGAAATCCCCAGCCCAGGACCGGGAGCAGCCAGCGCCGCCCCGTGCTCTGCAGCAGCACGAAGAGCACCAGAAGGACAATGTTCACAGCCGAGAGGTACAGACCGGCCCGGACCAGATCGATCCTGCGCTCCGCCTGCTGCACCACCGCCGTACCGGCTACTCCCGTGAGAAGAACGAACAGCAATGCGTACGGATCCATGCCGGTCAGGGGCAGCACCAGGAGAGCCAGGATCAATGAGAGGGCTATGCCCGCCCTCGTGCACACGATCAGGGTCACGAGAATCGAAACCGTAGCGGTAGGCAGAATCACGGACATCGGGATGCCCTGCCCGGGAGTGAAGAAGCGGCCCAGCAGAGCGGCGGCCAGAAGAAAAATCAGGGCCGTCGCGGCCAGAAAGACGATCTGGTTGCGCTTCAGGATCAGCCCCACTACGCGTTCCTGGAACAGGAAAAGGGCCAGGAGGAACACGGCCAGCAGGAACAGGACATTGCCGGCGATGCTGTTCAGGTTTACCGTGACCGAGTACTCGCCCAGCGCCCTGATCTGCGCCGCGGTTTCGGCGTCCACGATGTCCCCCCGGCGTACGATTACCTGATCCTTGACCAGCTTGGCCTGGACCGGTTCCACCTCCTCCATCACCTTCCGCCGGCTGCTCTCGGTCTCCTCGGCGTCGTAAAAGCCGTTTTCGACGGCGAAGGCCCGAACCAGGTCGATCGTGGGAGTCAGGAGCTGGGCCGGAACCTCGGGGAACCGCTCTTCGATCCAGGCCTCCAGATTGCCTCGGGTCAGCACCTCCTCCAGACTGACCTCCTCCTTGACGAGCCTGCCCCCCGTCCAGCGCCAGAGCTCCACGGCTCCCGAGGACAGCAGGTCGCTGTCCTGCTCGGGCAGCTTGACCAGACCCGTTTCGAAGAGCTGATCGAGGATGAGCCGCGCCTCGGCGAAAACGGCGTTCAGCTGCCCGGTCTCCAGCAGGCGGGCTAACTGCTCCCGGGAGAGGATGCCGGGGAAATCCACCTGCAGCCGAAGGAAAATCGTGTCCAATGCGCTTTCCTGCCGGCTCAAGGCGATCAGGCGGTCGCGGAACTCGGAGAAGCGCTGCAGACGCTCTTCCCCGATGCGCTCATTGACGCGGAAGATCGGCAGCACCAGCTTCCCCGCCGCCTCCCTCTTGAGGCGGGTGGCCTCCTCGTCCAGGTAGAGAATATCCCGTTCCACCACGTAGTCCCGCTCCGCCACGCTGCCGACGCGGTAGTCCGATACCCGCAGCAGGGGCAGCACGCTTCCGAATTGAGTGCTCACAACCACGATCACCACGGCCGCGACGAAGGTCACCCCCAGGATCGCCACGGTCGGTCGGTCCGCCCGCAGCCGCTCTTTGAGAGACGCAAAGAGCGGGATCGATTTTCCGTTGGTGCTATTTTTCCTGCTTTGCTTCATAAGCGCGGACGATCTTGCGCACGAGGGGATTGCGGACCACGTCCTCCTCCCCGAGAAATACGAACTCGATCTCCTTGATGGTCTTGAGGATGGAAATTACATCGAGCAGCCCGGAATTGCTGCGCTTGGGCAGGTCGATCTGGGTGATGTCCCCCGTGACGACCGCCTGGGTGCCCTCGCCGAGACGGGTCAGAAACATCTTCATCTGCTCCCTGGTGGTATTTTGAGCCTCATCCAGAATGACGAAGCACTCCGACAGCGTGCGTCCCCGCATGTAGGCCAGAGGAGCGATTTCGATCACCCGGTTCTCCTCCAGGCGGTGCAGCGCCTCCGGGGGGATGAAGGATTCCATGGCATCGTAGAGGGGGCGCAGATACGGGTTGATCTTCTGCTCCAGATCGCCGGGCAGAAACCCAAGATTCTCTCCGGCTTCCACGACCGGCCGTGTCAGAATGAGCTTCCGGCGGTTGCGGGACAGAACGCATCTCAGGGCTTCGGCCACGGCCAGATGGGTCTTGCCCGTTCCGGCCGGGCCGATCGAGAACACCAGATCCTTGCTCTCTATGGCCTGCAGGTAAAGCGCCTGCCGGTAGCTGCGGGGAAATACCTTTTTGAGCCCTCCCGGGATGACCACGCAGGTCTGCTTCAACAACTGCGCATCCTGCTCCTTGCCGGGATTGAGCGTGCCGTACACGGCACGGATGAGATCGGGTCCCGGAAGCTGCCCCAGGGCGATATGATCCTCCAGCTCCCCCAGGATCCGCTCGAACAAATTCCGCTTGGCCTCGTCGCAGGAGTCGAGGTAGATCTGGTTGCCTTGGAAGTACACGCGCACGCCCAGGAGGTCTTCGAAAACGGACAGGTTACCGTCGTTGGCCCCGAACAGTTCCTGGATCCTCTCCGGGTTCTTGAGGACCACCGCCAGGTGTTTACCCATAGTATTCCTATCTTTTGAATGTACCTCCCCCATCCTGCAGACGTCAACCCCGCAGCGAGAACAGGAATTCGTCGTTTTCCACGTCCCGTTCCCCCTGGAGATTGCTGCGCAGCTCGGGAATCGGCAGCCACTGCAGAACGATCGAAAATGTGCTGCCCCACTCGTATCGCTGCGCCGACTGATCGAGCTCGGGCCTGCCCTGGTAGCTGAGGGTCAGGTTCCAGTCGTGGAGGTAATGGGTGGCCGCCACGGAGATGCTGCGCAGATTGAAGGCCGATTCCTCCCGTGCGTTTTCACCGAACAGCCCGAAAAAATCGAAGGACCTCAGCAGATCCTGGATCGGGTTCACATAGGTAAACAGCCCCGGCTCGCGGTCCTCCAGCGCACGGAAGTATTTGAAGGTCTGGTTGTTGTACGACGAGGTGGTCACGGAGAGCTTGAGAAATTTGTACAGCCAGAAATCGAAGGACAGGGAAAAATCCAGGCTGTTGTCGGTGAACTGCTGGATGTTCATCGTCCAGGAGGTATTGAGGGACGATGCGATGCGGATGCGGTTTTTCCAGAACAGACGCTCCCTCCCGGCCGCCTTGTAGCCCAGGGTAACGTAGGAGGGCAGAAGGTCGTAGTCCAGGGAGGCGTCGACCCAGCTTTCGCTCGGCAAATCAAAGGTCTGCGGTCTCATGTAGTCCATGGTGAAGCTTCCGTACAGGTTCCACAGGTTCACCGTCGTCAGGCTCCGGGCCAGCAGGCCGCCGTCCTCCTCGCGGTAGGTCTCGAAGTCGAAGCGCAGCTCCTCGCTGATCGTAACCTCATCCGCCAGCCGCAGAGATTCCCTCAGCACGATCGGCTGGAGGATCCACCGGCTCCCGTCGTTCCAGTCGGAATTGCCGTCCTGGTACACCGAGCTCACGGTGGTGGTCAGTTTCCAGATATTGAACTGGAGATTGCTGCTGAGGGAGCCCTGGCGCGGATACAGCTGCGCGGTCAGGGACAGGGAGCTGTCCGCCTCGAACATCCGCCACCTCAGGGCCGCCCGGGCGGCATGCTGGCTCACGGTATCGGCCGAAAAATCGGGGCCGACTCCCGTGTACACGGGATTGTCCACCGTCGAGAGAATGTCATTATAGCGGTAGCGGAAGAAGATCCAGCTCAGATCGTAGCTCAGAGCGGTCTTCGCGAAGATGGGATCATCGGCGAACGGGAGGTAATTCAGTCCCTGGGTCGTGCGCAGATTCAGTTGGGAGTACTGCTGATCGCCGCTTACCAGGTTCTCCCACTCCGCGTCATCCTCGAAGGCCTGGCGGTAGCGGCTGCGATAATTGCCGGAGAACGCGAAGTTGCCGCTCCAGGACAGAACGTTCTCCAGAACATTCAGCGAGTAGTCCAGACTCGAGGTGCCCTGGGTGTCCAGGCTGGTGTACTTCAGCTCGTAGGCAACATCCTCGGGCTCATTCCAGTCATCGGCGTTGAAACTCTGCTCCATGGTCACCGTCGGGCGAACCTGATAGGAGAGGCGAAACCGCAGGGGAGTCTTCTGCAGGGACAGGGGAACGCTCTCCCGGATCCGGGGCGGGCGCAGCGCCGGGGCGCCGGCAGCCGGGGCATCTGCCGCCGGCGTGCCCGCACGGGCAGGCCGCACCCGGCCGGCCAGGGCGTCGGGAAAACGCAGATCCGCCGGCAGCTGTCCCGGACTCTTCTGTCCGGATTTCCCCGCAGCACCTTTTCCCGATCCGATCGACGGGAGCGTGAGCTCCAGCAGGTCTCCCTGCATCCGGAAAGAGGCGCTCGGCAGCTTCAGGCTGACCGGGTAGTAGAACATCCGCGAAGGATCGTCGTAGAAAAGGTAGGGGGCCGTATCGTAGGTCTCAGGGGGGGCGGCACCGATGGTGGCCGCTTTCAAGGCCGTGTTCTCCCTGCTCTGCCAGAAGAGGTTGGCGGTGATGTACGGAAAGGAGAGAGTTTTCACCAGGGGAGTGTCGAAGCGATCGGAAAAATCGATTTTTCCGCTCAGCTCCCATGTGAGATTTCGGGTTTCCCCCTCCGTTGCCGTGTCCTGGATCGGCTCGAGGCCTATCAGCCGGGTCAGACCGGCGTCCTCCGATCGGTTGTAGAAGTCACTGGAGAAGGAGGGATCGGAGAAATAGGCGAATTTCCCGCTCAGGCGGTGGGACCCGCTGCCCAGCTCCCAGTCGCTCTCCATGCCGAAGCGGAAAGGAAGGTCTAGGCCGAAAAATGAAGATCTGTTCCAGTCGGATCTGTACGCTTCGTCGGGGTCGACCCTGGGAACCCAGGGTGTGTAGAAGTAGACCTGGGCCGCGGCGGGCCACTCGGGATATTGACTCTCGTACACCGTCCTGCTGAAGGCAAACCCGCCCTTGAAGTCGACTTTCGGGAAGCTTCCCTCCGCACCGGCGAAACCGCCCAGCCGGGCGTACAGGTCGAGCATGATCTTCAGGAAGCGATTCTCGTCGACCTGGACGGGATGATCCGTCTTCTGGCGGAGGAACAGGCCGCGCCGCTCCAGCTCGTACTGGGTGGTGCTGGCCTCGGTGGCCGCCAGGAAGGACAGGGCGCTGGAGCTGCGTTTTTTCTGCCCGATCAGGTAGGTGGTGGTCTGGATGAAGCTTCCCTCCCGTTCGCGGAAACCGATGGCCGGATGGAAGAAGAACTCGTCCCCGGGACGGAAGAAGAAGGGCAGGTACAGTACGGGAATGCGGCCGACATAGAGAATCGCATTCAGGATGGCCCACTCGTTCGGGGCCAGGACCCATATCTTGCGCGCCCGGATGTGGTAGTGAGGATCCTCCTCCAGACTGCAGGAGGTAATCGTGCCCCTGTCGATGACCACGGTATTTTTCTCCAGACGGGAGATCGACTCGCCGACGAAGCGGAAGCGAATGGTCTCACCGCCCACGGTGCGGTCCACCTCCATCCCGCCGCTGAAGAATACGCCCTCCCAGCTGTCCACGTCGAAGGTGAGCCGCTGGCCGCGAAAAACCTCCTCCTCGGTGCCCTTGAGCAGCGTGTATTCTATCCCTCCCTCGGCGCTGAGGATGTTCTCCGTTTCGTTGAGCAGGATCCGATGAGCCCGGATGCGGTGTGTGGCGCCCTCCTCCTGGATTTCCACCAGAACATCCCCCAGGAGCAGAACGTAGTCCTCATCCACCTGCTCAACGGTGAAGTACTGGGTCTCCTTTGCCGACTTGATCTCCAACAGCCTCTGCTTCCCCTCCTCCTTCTCCGCGGCCGGAGGTGAAATCTCGTAGTAGTCGTACAGTCTCCGTTGAAGGGCCTGGCGTGTACCGGCATCGTCCAGGCCGATCTCCCGGCACCAGGCAACCAGCTCGTAGTATCCGGCCGTGTCGATATCACTCGCGAGCGTAATCTCGATCAGGTTCTGCGCCGGCCCTGAGCCGGCCGTTTCTTCCTGCGGCGTTGAATCGGGGCTTCCGCTCTGCTCCTGGGCATACAGGCGGCAGCCGAGTCCCGGAACCATGACGAGCAGAATCGTGCATATAATAATACACTTTAAAGTCATTGATTCTCCAGCACCGGCTCGAGGTACTGCCCGGTGTAGGATGCGCTGCAGGCCGCCACGGTCTCGGGCGTCCCGCTCGCGATTATTTCCCCTCCCCCGTCACCTCCCTCCGGACCCAGATCGATCACGTGATCGGCCTGTTTGATCACATCGAGATTGTGCTCGATCAGAACCACCGTGTTGCCGCTGTCAACCAGGCGATTGAGAACTTCTAGCAGCTGTTTGACATC
>JAFGQJ010000312.1 GCA_016935715.1 Spirochaetales bacterium | reverse complement strand
GTGAAGAGCAAGACAGGCAAACAGAAAAAGACCGAACAGCCGATCCGCCTCCTGATCGTCGACGATCACGAGATCGTGCGCAAAGGGCTGACCGTGCTGCTGTCCACCGAGAAGGACATCGAGGTCGTCGGGGAAGCCCGCAACGGATCGGAGGCGGTGGCAAAGTGTGATTCTCTCGAGCCGGACGTGGTTCTCATGGACCTGGTGATGCCCGAGATGGACGGCATCGAGGCCACCGGCAGGATCACCGAAACCCACCCGGATACGAAGATCCTGGTCCTAACGAGCTTCGCCGCCGACGACAAGGTGTTCCCGGCGGTCAAGGCGGGTGCACTCGGGTACCTGTTGAAGGATTCCAGCCCGGAGGAGCTGCTGGAGGCGATCCACCGCGTCCATCGCGGCGAGCCTTCCCTGGAACCGGTGATCGCCCGCAAGGTGCTTCAGGAGATATCCCATCCCGGGAGAGAGAAACGGACCACCGATCCGCTCACCGAGCGTGAGCTGGAAGTCCTGCGGCTGATCTCCCAGGGACTGAGCAACAAGGAGATCGCCTCCAAGCTCTTCGTAGCCGAATGGACGGTTCGCACCCACGTGAGCAATGTCCTCGGCAAGCTGCACCTTGCCAGCCGCACCCAGGCTGCCCTTTATGCGCTTCGGTCGGGTCTGGCCTCCCTGGATGACGTGCCCCCTTCCGAATAGCTCCCGATGATTCATGCTTCATTTTTGCGACCTGTAAAATCCCTCATTTTGGTGATGCGCACCGACTCCTGCCCGTTCTATATTCTGCGCAGAGCATATCCCCCCTCCACGATGCCGGGGGCAGCACGGACAAGGAGACCGAGGCATGCGCATCCTCATAGCGGACGACCAGGAGAGAGCTCGCCACAGCCTGAAGGCATTGCTCGCCACCTCCCTGACAAACCCGGAAATTTGGGAGGCCGGCAGCGGCAGCGAAGCTGTGAGGCTCGCCGAAGAGCTGCAGCCCGACGTGATCGTGATGGACGTCCGCATGCCGGATATCGATGGACTGGTCGCCACGCGGTCAGTCAAATCCCGCTGGCCGGAGATCAGGGTGATGGTCCTTTCCATGTACCCGGGGTACCGGGAGAAGGCACGGGCAGCCGGCGCCGATCTTTTCGTGAACAAAGGAGAGTCCCCGGAACGTCTGCTCGACGCACTGTCTTCGTTGATGTGAATCCTCCTGCCGCCGGCGCGGGGGCCTTGCGCCGAATCCGTTCTATCCGCGCGAAGGCTGCGATCCCGGTGCTCCTGCTGGCAGCTTTCCTGCTCGCCCTGTGCCCCGTTGTTCCTTCGGCCCAGCCGGCCCAGCCAGCACGGACGCAGAGCCGCAGCGTGCTCGTGCTCCACTCCTATCAGCAGGGCCCGGAATGGGTAGAGAGCATTACCGACGGCGTTCTGTCGGTGCTCAGGGGAAACCCCGATTTCGACTACGTCTTCCGCTTCGAATACATGAACATCCTGGACGCCGATCCCTCGACCTATCCGGAGATCTACCGGCGCCGCCTGGGCGGCTTCCGCTTCGACCTCGTGATCGGGGTCGACAACCAGGCCCTCGAGTTCCTGGTCGACAACCGGGCGGACCTGTTTGCCGGCGTGCCGATCGTCTTCTGCACGGTCGATGACTACACGGAGGAGATGCTGGAGGGACAGCGGGGCATCACCGGCGTGACCGGAGATCTGGACTTCGAGGGCACGATTCGTCTGGCCCGCAGACTGCACCCTGACATGAGGCACCTGCTCGTGCTGGCGAACCGCAGCCTGGCCGTGGAGAGCGCCGCCTACGCGGTGCTGGCGGAGCTGGTTCGCGAGAAGTTCAGCGCTGAGCTGGAGATCGAGTACTGGGAGGACCCCAGGCTTTCCGAGGTGCTCGAGCGGGCGGGCACGTTCCCTCCGGACACGGTGATCTTCGACATGGCTTTCCTGAGCGACGATGCGGGCAGGCCGCTCGGCATGCCCGCCAGCACCCGCAGGGCCACCGAAGCTCTGGGGCTCCCGATCTACTCCTGCTGGGAGACGCTGCTCGGCAACGGCATCGTCGGGGGGGTGATCAGCGGCGGTTTCCAGCAGGGCGAGGCGGCGGGAGAGCTGGCCTTGTCGATCCTGAAGGGAGCCGACCCCGAGAGCCTGCCGGTGGTCCGGGAAGGCACGAATCGTCCCATGTTCGACTACGAACAGCTCAGGCGCTTCCGCATCCCGGAAAAGAGACTTCCCGATGACAGCATCGTCATCAACAGACCTTCCACGCTGTACACGCGCTATCGCAGCGTGCTCTGGGCGTTTTTTACCGTCGTGGCTGCGCTGATCGTTATGCTCGTGCTCTCCTGGCTGTACAGCGTGAGCCAGCAGCGGCTCAGGCGGCGCGTGCAGAGGAGCGAGGAACGATTGACGCTGGCCCTGGCCGCAACCAACAGCGGGATCTGGGAGTACTACCCCAAAACCAAGGAGGCTTTCTACGACACCCGCTGGTTCACCATGCTCGGCTACGAGCCCGGATCCCTGCCCCCGGAGTACAGGAGCTGGTCCGATCTTCTGCACCCGGAGGATCGACAGCCGACCGAACAGACCGTGCATCGCCATGTCGTGGAGGGACGGGACTACACCCTCGAGTTCCGCATGCGGACCCGGGATGGCCGCTGGCGCTGGATTTCTTCCAGCGGCAAGATCGTGGAGCGGGACCCCGCAGGCAGCGCCCTGCGCATCGTCGGCACCCATGTGGACATCACCGAGAGCAAGAGAATCCGGGCCGAGCTGGAGCAGGCCTACGAGACCCTGGAACGCCGCGTGCGGGAGCGGACCCGGGAATTGGCCGTGCTCAACTCCCTGGCTGCCGTCGTCAGCCGCTCCCTGGATCTCGGCGAAATCATGGAATCCGCTCTCGGCAAGACGATGGAAGCGGCCGGAATGGAGGCGGGAGCGGCCTACATCCTGGCAGAGCCGGACGGCTTTCTGGTTCTCACGGCTCACAGGGGATTGTCGGAGCGGTTCGTCAGCAGTACCGCCCGCCTGTCGCTCGATGTGGCACTGGCGGGGAAACAGCCCAGCACGGAGAAGCCGATCATCTGGCCGATGGCTTCGTATCCGGAGGGAGAGCTGAAGAGCCTCATTATGCAGGAGGGTCTGGAGCTTGTAGTCGGAGTGCCGGTAACGGCCAAGGGGCGGCTGCTCGGCAGTCTGATCATCAGCACCAGGACGGCCCGCCCCGTTTCCTCCGAAGAGTCCGCTCTGCTCATGGCCATCGGGCGCCAGGTCGGCCTGGCCGTGGAAAACGCACGCCTGTTCGAGCTGGAGCAGGCCGAACACGAGGAAG
>JAFGQJ010000051.1 GCA_016935715.1 Spirochaetales bacterium | reverse complement strand
CCTCGCCTTCTGTGTTACATTCATAGTGTATTAGTTTAATAGTACACTAAAACGATAGAGGAGAAGCACGGTGACGGAATCAGCTGTCCGGATCAAGGATCTGTCCTTCGGGTACACGAAGGAGCGTCTGTTCAGCAACCTCGATCTATCCCTCCACGGCGGAAACATCTACGGTCTTCTGGGCAAAAACGGCGCGGGCAAGACCTCCCTTCTCAAGCTCATCTGCGGGCTGCGTTTTCCCGATGCGGGAGCCTGCAGCGTGCTCGGACGGGAACCGCGGCACAGGCCCGCGGCGCTCCTGGAGGAGATCTACTTCCTGCCCGAGGAGTTCCACACGCCGGCGATCAGCGGGGATCTGTACCGGCGGATCTACGCGCCGTTCTACCCCCGCTTCAGCGAGGAGGCATTCCGGGAATACTCTCTGGAGTTCGAGCTGCCGCAGGGCAAAAAGCTCTCCGAGCTCTCCTACGGTCAGAAGAAGAAGTTCCTGCTGGCCTTCGGGCTGGCCACCCGCTGCAGGCTCGTGCTGCTCGACGAGCCGACCAACGGACTGGACATACCCTCCAAGAGCCAGTTTCGCAAGCTCCTCGCCCGGGCCGGGGAAGAAGAGAGGATCATCCTGATCTCCACCCACCAGGTGCGGGACATGGAGAACCTCATCGACCCCATCATCATCCTGGACGAGGGCAGGATCATCTTTCAGCAGTCGATGTACGAGGTGACCCGCCGCCTGCAGGCCGCCATGGAGGTGCAGGAACCCTCGGGGGACGGAGTGCTGTACGCCGAGAAGACCCTCGGCGGCTACGTGGTGGTGCGCACGAGCTCCGGCGGGGAGGAGACCCAGCTCGACCTGGAAACCCTCTTCAACACCGTGATCGCCAACCGGGACCGGATCCGGGAGCTCTTCGTTTCCCCGGACATGGAAGGCCGGGAGGGGGAGAAGGCTCGCGAGGACTCGAAGGCCTCCGGCGGAGGGGCAACAGCCGAATCTGGAATGGAGGATGCCTAGCATGAAAGCTCGACTGGAGAGGATCTCCGGCGCTATCGATCCGCGCCGCCTCGGACTGCTGCTGCGCAGGGACTTCAGCGCAGGCTACAAGTCGGTGTTCATCGCCATGGCTGCGGTGGGGGGCTTCGTGATCCTGGTTTCACTGGTCTCGGCTTTCGGCCGGGATCTCGGGCCGATACACGAGCGGATGTACTACCCCCTGCTGTTCCTGGGCGGCTACATCGTGACCAGCCTGACCTTCAGGGAGCTGCATCTGAACGGGCAGGGCGTATTCTACCTGACCCTTCCCGGGTCGAGCCTGGAGAAGTACCTGAGCAAGCTCCTGGTGACCTCGGCGGGCTACGCTTTCGGCAGCCTGTTTTTCTACACCGCGGCTGCAGCGGCGGCGGAGGGAATCAACCGGCTCGTTTTCGGATACGGGCATCCGTTCTTCAATCCCTTCACCCGCTACACCCTTACAGTCGTAGCGGTGTATCTGGTCACCCAGGCGGTGTTCCTGGTGGGCTCCGTGTATTTTCGCAAGCTGGCCTTCATCAAGACCAACCTCTACCTGTGGCTGTTCGGGATCGTCGTGGTCATCCTGGTGGCGGTGATCGCCTGGATCATCTTCCGTGACTACGCCGTCGGCACCCGCATCCACCTGGAGCCCCATTTTCAGCAGCTGGGCGACAGCGGTGAGATGCAGGCGGTGCTGCAGCCGCTGGCCCAGAGATTCCTGCTGGTCGCGAAGATCCTGTTCTGGGGCGTTTTGGCTCCCGTGTGCTGGGTCATCAGCTACCTGCGCCTGCGGGAAACCGAGGTCTGACCATGGAGTTCAGGCAGAACCAGGCGATCTACCTTCAGATCGCCGACCACATCAACGAGCGGATCCTATCGGGAACGTGGGCCGAAGGCGAGCGGATCCCGTCGATCCGGGAGATGTCGGAGGAGATCGAGGTGAATCCCAACACGGTCATGCGCTCCTACGGATACCTCCAGGACCTGGGGATCATCTACAATCAGCGCGGAATCGGCTACTTCGTAGCCGAAGGCGCTTACAGGAAGACCCTGGAGCTCAAGAAGAAGAACTTCATCCGCAGAGAGATTCCCCGCATCTTTCGCACGATGGACCTGCTTCATCTCAGCTGCGACGATCTTCGGGATCTCTACGAACAGCGCGGGCGAGCCCAATCGCCCCCTTCCAGATAAGGAGCGACGGACGATGAGAAACAGCAACAAGGTACTGCTGATCGCGGCGGCCGGCATACTGGCCTTAGTTCTGGCGTTCGTCCTGGTAATGGGATTGACCGCCAGGAGTCTGTTCGAAACGCGCGGTCGCACCGTGCAGGCACATCGCCCCCGTGCGGCCTACTGCCTCCCCGCGGCCTCCAGCACCATCGACCTGTCCTTGCCGAAGACGCTGCTGGCCGGCAGCTCGAGCAGGGCCTCTTCGAGCATCGAGAGAGCCTCTTCGTAGCGCCGGGAGCGGACCAGGTTCACCACGGCGTTGTGTACGTACACCTCGTAGCTCTCGGACAGGCCCCGGTCCGCTCCCACCTTGGCGAGCCCCTCCAGGATCAGCCGGGCGGCTTCCCCGTAGTCGCCGGGCGCCGATTCCCGGGCCCTCACCTGGTACAGGTACACGGTCAGCTCCCTCCACTCCTCCCTCGCCAGACCGGCTCCGGCGACCTGTTCGTCCAGCAGCTGCTGCGCCTCGGCGTAGCCGCGTTTGCCGATCAGGCTCAATACCCAGTTGTGGACCAGGTCGCTCCGCAGAGCGGCGAGGCGCGGGTCCCCGAACCGTTCGTCCGCCCGGACCAGGAATTCCAGGGCGTCGCCGAAATGGCCGTTCATCCCGTGCCAGGAGGCCAGATTGAGCAGGGAGGTGATCAGCCGCTCGTACGATTCCCGGTCATCCAGGAGGGCATAGGCATCCAGGGCCGGAGCCACGGCTCCGGGGTAGTCTCTGCGTTCGGTGGCGAAGGCGGTCCGGTTGAACAATATCAGGGCCAGGAGCTCCCGGTCACCGATGTCCCTGCGGTCCCCGTAGCTCGAGGGAGGCACGTAGGAGAAACCCGTGATGCGGCCGAAATCGTCGAAGAACTCCTTGCGCGTGCCCGGATCGAAGCCGAAGGGGGAGGTGGTCTCCACATCGAAGGCCTTCTGCCCCGCTCGGACCCTGCAGAAGGTGTGATCGGAGGTCCGCACCCCCCACACCGGCAGGTTCACGGACTTGAGCAGTATCGCGTACACGACGGCGGAGGAGACGCAGTTGTAGCTTCCCCGATCCAGCAGGACATCCACGGAGGTCTGCCGCTCGTCGTAGCTCCTCAACAGCTTCTCGTGCATGAACTCCAGGGCGGCCTGCGCCTGCTCCCCCGGATCTGATATGCCCTCCAGCCCCAGCCGGAGCTGCTCAACGCGGGCGCTCATCTGCCGCTGCGCTCCGGCCAGCTGCTGCTCCGGCACTCCGGAGAATATGAAGGCGGCGCGGGTGAAAACCTCCGGGTCCAGGGGCTCTTCGCGAAGGGCCAGCTCCCCTGCCAGGGGATCCGGATCCAGCCGAAGCTCGGCCGGGGCGCCTTGCAGCACCAGCGGTGCGCTCAGGCTCGAAAGGAAAAGAAAAAGCAGGTGGCGTTTCATGTTTCTCCGGTTCTTGCTATTCTATCGTCTAGTAATTTAAAATAACCGCTGCCGGTTGTCAGCGGCAAGTATCCTTGGGAGAGAGGGATGCCCATGAGAGCAGACAGAGACATCATCATCATCGGAGCGGGAGCCGCCGGCCTGACCGCAGCCCAGTACGCCGCACGGGCCAATCTCAACACCCTGCTTCTGGAGGAGCTGGCCCCAGGCGGTCAGTGCCTCATCATCGACAATCTGGAGAACTATCCCGGATTTCCCGAGCCCCTTCCGGGAATCGAGCTGTCCGAGAAGTTCGAGGAACAGGCCCGCCGCTTCGGTGCGGAGCTCCAGATAAACAGCGTCCACACGGTTACGAAAAAAGGGAAACTGTTCACGGTGGACACGGACGACGGGGAGCTGACCTCCCCCGCCGTGATCGTCGCCACGGGAGCGCAGCACAGGAAGCTGGGGATACCCGGGGAGGAGGATTTCTCCGGACGCGGCGTATCGTACTGCGCCACCTGCGACGGACCGTTCTTCAAGGGCAAACGCATGCTGGTGGCCGGCGGCGGAGATGCGGCCTGCGACGAAGCCATGTTCCTGTCCAAGCTGTCCGACCAGGTGATCATGGTTCACCGGCGGGATCGCTTCCGGGCTCAGAGAGCCCTGGCCGAGAGAACCCTCAAGAATCCGAATATCGAGGTGCGCTGGAACACGGAAGCCAAAGTGATCAGGGGCGACGCCAAGGTGGAGGAAGTGGTTCTCTTTCGAAACGACAAGGACGAAACCTATTCGGAGAAGGTGGACGCCGTTTTCGTCTTCATCGGCTCCATTCCTCAGACCCAGGTCGTCAAAGACCTGGGGCCGGAGCTGGACGAGGCCGGCTACATCGTGACCAACCAGCGCATGGAGACCAATGTCCCAGGGCTCTACGCCGTGGGGGATGTCCGGGCCACGCCGTTCCGCCAGCTGGTGGTCGCCGCCGGAGAGGGGGCCATCGCATCCCACACCGCCTCCCAATACATCGATGAGCTCAGGGGAGAGGCCTACGATTGATCGTAATCCCCGGAACCCGATTCCGGCTGATCCTGGATGACCCGGGCGACGGACAGTGGAACATGGCCGTGGATGAGGCGCTGCTGGAATCCGCCGGAAGCGGCAGCAGCCCGGCGACGGTCCGCCTCTACGGCTTCCATCCGCCCACGGTGAGCTTCGGCCGCTTCCAGAAGATCAGGGAAACGATACGCTGGCCGGCCGTTCGAGACGACGGGATCACCCTGGTGCGGAGGCCCACGGGGGGCCAGGCGGTGCTCCATGACCGGGAGCTGACCTACTCGGTGGTGATGAGCAGGGATCACCTGGAACCGTTCCGCAAGAGGGAAATCTACCGGCTGATCGCGGATCTGCTCCTGGAAGGACTGATTCGCCTGGGAGTCAGCGGGCAGTCGAGCAGGAAGCGCAGCGGGGATCTTCACAATCCCGACTGCTTCCGCTCCACCGGGGAGTACGAGATCGCCTCCTCCTCGGCAAAAAAACTGATAGGCAGCGCCCAGGTGATTACCCGGCAGGCCTCCCTGCAGCACGGCGCGATCCCCCTGGACATGTCGTACCGGCGGATCGACAGGTACGTTGCCCTGGGCCTGCAGGAGGAAGATACCGGGGATTCGAGTTGCCTGTCAGGCGAGCTGGGACGGCCGGTGAGCTACGAACAGGCGCTCAAAGCCTTTGCCGAGGGTTTCGACGCTGCGCTGCGGAGCCGCGGGGCCGCGCTCCACGTCGGTTGTCTCGCTCAGGAGGAAATCGTGCGGGCGCAGGAGCTTCTGCAGCACAAGTACGCGGGGGACGAATGGAATCTCATGTATTGAAACGATGCATCCCTGCGATTGCGCTGTTGCTGCTGTGCGCCTGCGGGCTGCTGCACGGGGAAGCCACCGAGGACACGCCATCCTTCTGGGATGATCGTCCCGGCGAGGAGCTGATCGAGTCCATCCTCTCCGAGATGACCGATGAGGAGCTGCTGGGACAGGTGTTCATGCTCGGCTACATCGGCAAAAGACCCTCCGCCGAGGTGCTGAGCTGGATCCGTTCACGCAACCTGGGGGGGGTCAAGATCTTCACGCGGAATGTCGATACCCTCGCAGGGCTGTCCGCCGGCATCGCGGAGATGCAGGAGACGGCCCGCGGCGGACGCTTCCAGATACCCCTGTTCGTGTCCACGGACCAGGAGGGGGGCTGGGTCCGGCACATCAAGCTGGAAACGTCCCAGACGCCGGGCAACATCGCCCTGGGCGCCTCGGGGCTGCCCCAGGATGCGCTGCTGACCGGCTACTACATCGGACAGGAGCTCAGGAGCCTCGGCATCAACATGAACTTCGCTCCGACCACCGACGTGTATTCCAACCCCTCGGCCAGCGTCATCGGCCCCCGGGCCTTCTCCTCGGATCCGATCGCCACCGCAACGCTGGCCCTTGCCTACTATCGGGGAATGGCCAGGAGCGGGGTCATCTGCACGGCCAAGCACTTTCCCGGGCACGGGCATGCGGACAAGGACTCCCACGGCGCACTGCCCGTGGTACGGATCTCCTTCGAGCAGATGTGGGAGCGGGAGCTGGTCCCCTACCGCATTCTCATTCCGGAGGGCATCCCGGCCATCATGAGCGCCCACATCGCCTACCCGGAGATACTCGGCAGCCTGCTGCCCGCCTCCAGGTCGCACCACTTCATAGAGGACGTGCTGCGGCGCAGACTCTCCTTTCAGGGAGTACTGATCACCGACGACATGGAAATGCAGGGGGCGATCAGCGGGGGCATCGACACGGCCCAGGCCAGCCTGGAGGCTCTCGAGGCGGGCAATGACATGATCCTGGTGTCCCACACCCCCGGCGCCCAGCAGCGAACCTGGCAGCGGCTCATGCGGCACCTGGCCGAGCAGCCGGAGTTCAAAGGAAGGCTGACCGACTCGGCCCGGCGGATCCTCCGGCTCAAGCTCGACTACTTCAAGCGCGAAGAGCCCGCTGCCCCGCCGTTTCCGCAGAACACCGGCGGATTCACCCGCAGCTCCGGGGCCTGGGATTTTTTCCAGCAGAGCGCCCTGCGCAGCGTGACCCTGCTCCGCGACGGGGCGATCCCCCTGAAACACGCAGCGGATCAGAGGATGCTGCTGGTGGGCCAGTTCGAAGAGTTTCTGCAGGAGGGCCTGCTGCGCTATCCCGAGGCCGACGAGCTGCTGTTCCCCTACAGCCCCTTCTACTCGGCCCGCAGCGCGGATCTCGAGCGGGTACGCCGCATCGCCTCCGGCTACGACCTGGTCGTATTCTGCCTGGCCAACTACAACAGCCTCGAGATCCTGGAAACTCTGCGGGACATACCTGCAACCCTCGTCGTGGTTTCGGCGCTGTCTCCCGTGTACCTGCGGGACACCCCCTGGGTGCAGACCGCCCTGGCGGTCTACGGCACGGGCAATGAGTCGTTCCGCGCGGGGTTTGCCGTGCTGGCCGGAGATTTCGAGCCGGAAGGACGCATTCCGGTCGATTTCATCGACAACGCTCCGGTCAACGGCGCCGGGCCATGAAGTGGCGCCGTGCGGGCAAGCGGGATCTCTCCCAACTGCTCGCCTTTCTTCTTCCCAATGAGTGGCGCGCCGTTCCCTACACCTCTCGCCTGCGGCGGCTGGGTAAGGGGGCTTTCCCCACGCCGCTCGAGGCCTCCGTGCTGATCTGCAGGGAGAGCGCGGAGATCCGCGCCACCATGATGCTCACCTCCGCCGGTCTTCTGCTGCCGGCATTCTCCGGGTCCGAGGACGCTTGCCGGGATCTTCCCCCGGGTCCGTTTCCCGGCTGGGGAGACCTTTCCTTCAGGCTGTATTCGATGATGGGTCCGGGCGCAGAGACTGCCTGGCTCGCAGGCCGGCTTCCCCTGCCCCCGGCAGTTACAGTCGATTACCATCTCATGGTTCATGACCGTGAATCCTTCAGCGGCGCGCTCCGGGATACGGTGCGCTCACCGGCCGGATTGACGGTCCGAACAGCCTGCGCCCGTGATTTTGGCGCGCTGCTGCCGCTGCAGATCCGCTACGAGCTGGAGGAGGTGGTGATCAACAGACAGCGATACAGTGAACAAACCTCCAGGCAGCATCTCAAGCAAGCCTTACGACATCAGCTGGTGCTGATGGCGGAGCAGGACGGACGGGTGGTGGCCAAGGCGGGCACCAACGCAAGAGGATTCACCGCGGATCAGATCGGCGGAGTGTTCACCGTGGAGAACGCGCGCAACGCCGGGATCGCCTTCCGGGTGATGGAGGAGCTGCTGCGGCGGATCTTCGCGCAGAAGCAGACCGCCTGCCTGTTCGTCAAGAAGAACAACCTCGCCGCCCTCTCACTGTACAGGAAGCTCGGATTCCGCATCGCCGAGGGATACCGTATCAGCTACTTCAAGGCGTAGGGGATCGAGGCTCCAGCTTCTTCTGGAGGCGCCGCCGCCGATGATGTATCTCGGCACGGACCCGGGGATTCAGGGGAAGAGCCCACGAGAGGATGGTCTGCACCCACTGAAGGGCCAGCTCGGCGTCCCTCCGCCTGTGTTCGTAGTACTTGGCCAGCTCGAGGGCGGCGAACAGGCTCCTGCGACCCCGCGCCATCTGCTGCCACAGATCGATCGCCTCCTGCCAGGCGCCGGCGCGCTTGT
>JAFGQJ010000311.1 GCA_016935715.1 Spirochaetales bacterium | reverse complement strand
TACGCGCCGGTTCACGTCGATGCCGGTGATTTCCGTCCGGGGGCTCATGACCTCCTCGGCCTGTTTCTCCCGAAAATCGCAGAAGGACTCCACCAGGTCCAGCTCGGATCGGTCTAGAATCCCCTCCTTGTAGCCGATCTGAACGGCGGAGCGTATGATGCTGTGCTTTTGCCCCGCCCCCTCCCTGTCCCGATGGGGAATGAGGATATTCACCAGCCTGTTGAACAGGTTGAAGAACCAGCGCAGCGGCGACAACAGCATGTACAGGTAGTGAAGCGGAACCGCGCTGAAGCGGCAGAAGCCCTGAGTATTCCGCACCGCCAGGTTCTTGGGGGCCATCTCACCGAAGATCAGCAGCAGCACGGTCATCGAGATGATGGAGAACAGCTCGCTCTCGTAGGGGAAGATCCGCTCGCCGATCGCCTCCGCCAGAGCACTGGCGAAAACATTGACGAACATGTTCCCGGTCAGCAGGGTGATCAGGATGTCGTCGGGGGAGGAGAAAATCCGGGACAGGATGGTCGACAGCCTGCCTCCGGATCGTCTCTTGAGGATGTCCTGCTCCAGGGCGCTGAGAGAGAAGAAAGCCGCCTCCGAGCCTGAAAAATAGGCGGAGAGCAGCAGGAGCGTGAGCAGAGGAACCAGCAATCGGACCAGGTCGATGTCCATGCTCTAGACGCGGCGCTCGGGACGCTTCTGTCTGGATAAGAAGGTCAGCAGCTCAGAAGCGGCGATCTCCATGCGGGCCAGGGTCCTGTTCACCTTCTGCCGGAAGATGTGAAAGAACAGCAGAGACGGGATGGCCACGGTGAGCCCGGCCGCCGTGGTGATCAGAGCCTGGGAGATGCCGCCGGCCAGCAGTGCAGGATCGGAGACGCCGGAAACCTTCAGATTGAGAAACGATACGATCATCCCGGTCACGGTGCCCAGCAGCCCCAGCAGCGTGGCCAGGTTGGCGATGCTGGCCAGATAGGGCACGTGCTTCTCCAGATCGTCGGCGCTGCGCATGGCTATGGATTCCATGTGCAGGCTGATCAGCTCCTGAGATTGCCCGGCCCTGCGGGCCTGCAGCCCGGCCAGGAGCACCCGCGCTTCCGGGCAGTTCAGCCGTTGCAGCTCCGAGAGGACCGCCCTGCCCTTGCCGGTCTGCAGCGCTTCGATGACGTAGGCTCCCAGATCCTCCACCCGGTTGCGGATGTTGATGAAATAGACGCTTTTCTGGATGATGAGGGCGACGGCGATTACCGAAAGCGCCAGTATCGGAATCAGGACCACTCCGCCCTGGATGAGAAAAGAGATCAATTGGTGCTCCCTCTGCGTGGAAAGTGAATTTTATTATCTCCGGACGCCATACCCTATCAGGAAACGATAGCTGAAATCGGGGAGAAGAATTGCCTCGAATCCCGTATGCAACGCGCTGCGTTTTCCAATCTTCCAGTTCCCCTCTATGCTGGTTACCAACCCCGAAAATAACCGCCAATCTGTGAACAGAAACGCCTCCGAGCCGTCGTCGGCGTAATCTCCGACGAGTGTTTTGATTATAAACTCTACCGGAAGTTTGTGAAAGTCGGTCGTCCAGATCACTCCCGCGTAGTCGTACAGCGTGTCCGGCCACCGGGCGGCGCTGATCGGCAAGGCAACGGCCACCGCCCCGGTAAGGTTGAGCCGAACGGCGGGCCGATCGGCCCGGATCCGCCAGAGCAGGTCCGCCCCCAGCACACCCTGGTTGGTATCGGCAAACCTCAATTCCGGGACGGCTGCGTCTAGGTAGTAGATGCGCCCCTTCAGCCACTCGAAGGAGACGGCTGCGCCGAAGGAGGCCAGCGGATCGATGCGCAGCTCGGAGTACAGGGAATATCCGCTTTCCGCCTGCAGCTGCGGCGGTCCGGAGGAGGTCTCGAGCGCCTGGAAGGCACACAATGCCCTGAAGCCGCCGTGTTCCGGCAAACGAACGAATGGAGCGCCCCGCAGCACCATGGAGAGCGAAGGCGCCGGATACAGCTCCAGCCCCCCGCTGGGGTACAGTGCCAGGTCCTGCTCCGTGTACAGCGCTGCAGCTCCGGCCCATACCCGCGCCCTGGAGCCCGGATGCCGCCAGCCCAGCTCCAGGCTCAGGCGGCCGTGCTGCTCCGCATCGAGGGAGCTCAAACCGGCGGCCAGGATCCCGGCTGCCCGAAGCGTAAGATCCAGGGAGGAACCGGAGAGGGCCAGCTCCAGATCCTGCTGCACGGCACCCCGCTGCCCCTCCCCGTCCACCGGCGGTTTCATCCCGCTGATCCCGAGGATGCGCATCCGCTCCCCCCACCTCAGGACTCCCAGCTCTCCGTGCAATCCCGCAAGCAGGTCCAGAAGAAACAGCGCCGAAGCCTCTGCGTCGTAGAATGCTCCCAGTCCGAGGCCGGCATCGAAGTTGAGCATCTCGGCCCGTCTGTGGATCTGCACTCCGAACAGCACGTCCGTGGTCGAATCCGGCGGGCTCCTCACCCATCCGTCGGCCAGGGCAAGACGCAGATCGGCGGTCATGTCCCAGACACCGGAGGAGCTCGTGGAGTTGAACCCGGAGACGACCGCCTCGGCAGGGAAGTAGTCTATTCCCGCCTGCCAGCCGGCGGAAGCCGGGGGCTGTCCCGCCCCCAGCGGGGGTTCGAGTGGACTGGCGGGAAACGGTTCCGGCAGCGCGGCGGAGGCCGTCAGGGGTGAGCCGGGAATTCTCTGCCAGTAGAGCCCTGGAGGATCAGGAAGGGAAGGCTGCACCCGGAACAGGGACAGGGGATAAGCAAGGCGAAGATCCCTCAGTCCCGCTGGCGCGGGCAGCGGCTGTTTTTTCGGTTCAGGGGCAGGCAGGTACAGCGTGTACTCTCCGAAGAGGGTCACATCGGGGAGCTCGAGCGTATTTTGAGCCCCCGCCG
>JAFGQJ010000050.1 GCA_016935715.1 Spirochaetales bacterium | reverse complement strand
CGAGCAGAGCCCGCCGGTGGCCGCGGCCACCGTTTGACTCTTTTGCACCCAGGTGTTATAGTTACCCCGGCACAACAAAAACGAGATTGAACACCCTATAAGGAGGCCTATTGGCAGGAAAAGAACAAAGGATCAACGAGATGATCAGGGTTCGTGAAGTCCGTCTGATCGACGAGAAGGGTGAGCAGCGGGGAATCGTGCCTACCTCCGAAGCCATGCAGATCGCCTCAGAGGCGGGCCTTGATCTTGTCGAAGTTTCACCCAACGCATCCCCGCCTGTGTGCAAACTTCTGGATTACGGGAAATACAAATTCGAACAGGAGAAACGGCTGCGGGAGGCCAAGAGGAAGCAGAAGCAGGTCAAGCTCAAAGAAATTCGCATGCAGCCCAAGATCGAAGAACATGATCTCGGGTTCAAGACCAAGCACATCCGGGAGTTTCTCGAAGAGGGATTCAAGGTCAAGGTCTCCGTGCGGTTTCGAGGACGCGAATTGGCTCATCTCGAGCTGGGCAGAAACGTGCTGGATCGGGTCAAGGAACTGCTCGGTGATTCCTTTGTAGTGGAGAAGAGGCCACAGATGGAGGGGCGGATGATGTCGATGTTCATCAGCCCGAAATCGAAGAAATAGAGTCTATTTGCGAGGAACAACATATGCCAAAGATGAAAACCAAGAGAAGCGCGGCCAAGAGGTACAGAATAACCGGCTCCGGAAAGGTGCGCTACAAGAAACAGAATCTGCGTCACATTCTGACGAAGAAAAACAGCAAGCGGAAACGGCGACTGCGGCAGCCGGCCATCCTGAGCAGTGTCGAAGCCGACCGCGCCAAGAAACTACTTCCCTACGGTTAGAGGATATAGGAGCCCACGAAGATGCCACGAGCTATTGACGGAACAAAGAGAAAGAAACGGCGGCAGAAGCTGCTGAAGCATGCCAAGGGCTACTGGGGGCGACGAAGCAACCTGGTGCGAACAGCGAAAGATGCGGTTGCAAAGTCCCTTTCGTATGCCTACAGAGATCGAAGAAACAAAAAACGCGATTTCCGCGCTCTCTGGATCACGCGGATTTCCGCGGCCTGCAGACAGCAGGAAATCAGCTACTCCGGCTTCATCCATGGTTTGAGCCTTTCCGGCATCCAGATCAATCGCAAGGCCCTGTCCAACATGGCGATAGAAGACCCGAAGGCTTTCTCCGCCCTGGTCGACAAGGCCAAGCAGGCCACGGGAGCTCGGCAATAGATGATCAACCTCGAGCAGATACAGAAACTCGAAGCCCGGGTAAACAAGGCGGTGGAGCTGATCAGGACCCTCAAGACGGAGAATCAGAACCTTCGACGAACGCTCGATTCGGCTCAAAGCCGCATGCAGGAGCTCGAACAGCTGGTCGGTGAGTTCAAGAACGGCCAGAAAGATATCGAGCAGTCCATCCTCCGGGCACTGGAGAACCTGAACGAGCTCGAGGATGAGATAGAGGAGCCGCAGAGCGCCGCATCTGCGAAAAAATCCCGGGGTGCGGCGGAGGAAGAAGCGGAAGACAACATGCCCTTCGAAGCCAAAGAGTCCAAGGATGAAACCGAGGGTGACGGCTCCGGGGAGCTGGACATATTCTGAAAACGGTCCCCCGGCGGGATATGGAAAAAAGCAGCCTGGAGATCAATATCCTGGGGTCCTCCTTCACGGTGAAAGCCCACGGCGATCCCGGGCATCTGCAGCGCGTCGTGGATTACCTGACGAGAAAAGTCGAGGAAATCCGCCACAAATATGCGGACAGTACGACCCAGGATCCGGTGAAAATCAGCCTGCTTGCCGGGTTGAACGTGGTGGATGAGCTTCTGCTCTGCCGAGGATCGAAGACGGCGGGCGGCGAGGCCCTGGAAGTGGAAAGGATTACCGAGCGGTTAATCGACACGATCGACGAGAGCCTGACGGGAAATTAGCCCTGCGGTGTCCGCGACGGCATAGGCGGGGCTTTTCAATTCTGAGACGCGTACAGCCATGGATAGTCGCGACGGAACCTACACGATACTCTACGTCGACGACGAGTTCGAGAATCTCTATCTTTTCAGATCCCTGTTCGAAGACCAGTACGATGTGCAGACCGCTGAATCGGGGGCACAGGCTCTGGCGGTATTGGCGGACCGGGAGGTCCAGGTGCTGATGGCCGACCAGCGCATGCCCGGCATCAGCGGGATCCAACTGCTGGAAACCGTCGGCGAAGAGTATCCGCAGACCATCCGGATACTGGTGACCGGCTACTCCGATATCGATGTGGTCATCGACGCGATCAACCGGGGAGACGTCTACCGCTACCTGAGCAAGCCCTGGGACATCGAAGAGATCAGGGCCACGATCCGCAACGCCATCGAGCTCTACGAGCTCAAGCTCAAGAACCAGAGCCTGATCGGTTCCCTGAGAAAAAAAATCGAGGAACTCGAGTTCCTCAACAAGCTGCAGCTGGATCTGAAGGGGCTCACCGACAAGCAGAGCATCCTCCGCAGCGCGATCATCCGGCTGCGGGACGAGCTGGAGGCCGAGCAGGGCTGCCACTGCGAGCTTCAGGGCGGCAGCCTCCTCAGCGTCTGCCTGCAGGGCGAGGAGATCAGGGAAGGCAACGAGATGATCGGCCGGCTCGACCTGGGCAACATCACGAACCCGACGACCACGAAGCGGGCGGACGGTCGCAGCATCTGCATCCTTCCCCTCCTGTTCCAGGGCATCTCATTCGGGCATCTCGTGTTCCAGTTCCCGCACGCGGCACCCTTCGATCCCGCAGAGCTTCCGTTCGCCGAAGCGGCCTCCAACATCGTGTCTTCGGTGCTGTACAGCCAGCATATCCACAGGGAGGAGATGCAAAAGGAGCAGTTTCTCGTGCTGGGGCAGATGGCCAGCATGATCGTGCATGACCTGAAAGGCCCCCTGGCAACGATCCTGGGCTTCGTTTCACTCCTGCAGGCCGAGCTGGCCTCCAGCCAACGCCGGGAGTTCACCGGCATCATCGACCAGGAGGTGAAGCGGCTGCTCGACATGGTCGAAGAGCTGCTGGACTTCTCCAAGGGCCGCAGACATCTGGAGATCGCACCGATCGACCTTCCCGGCCTTTTTCAGGAGGTCATGGAGCTGTTCGACATCAGCCTGAAGAAGGAAAACATCCGGACAGAGATCCACCTGGACGGTATGCACGGAGTTCGCGGGGACCGCAACAAGCTCAAGAAGGTGTTCATCAACCTCCTGCAGAACGCACGGGAGTTTCTCCAGCGTATCGACGGAAAGCGGATCATCCGGATCCGTTCCGGCAGGCGGGGGGACTCGGTGCTGATCCGCTTCATCAACAACGGTCCGGCTATTCCCGGCGAGCTGCTGCCCAAGCTGTTCGATCCCTTCTTCTCCCACGACAAGGATCAGGGAACCGGCCTTGGGTTGACGATCTGCAAGAAGATAATCGAAGAGCACAACGGCTCGATCCAGGTGTTTTCGCAGCCCGGGAACAACGAGTTCAGGATAATCCTTCCCGCAGGATCAGATCCCTGTCCAGACTCGAAAAATCACAGCCCAGAACAGTAACGATCGAAGCGGCCAGACGGTTGGCCAGCTTCGCGGCAGCAGGAGGGGCAAAGCCGCGCAGGGTGGCGAAGATGAAGGCGGCTGAAAAACAGTCCCCTGCGGCCGTGGTATCCAGGGGCTCCACACAGAATCCTTCCACCTGGGCAACCTCATTGTCAGCCCTGAGACAGCAGCCGTCGCAGCCGGTCTTCATCAATGACACGGGGCTGACTTCGTGCGCCTCCCTCAGCAGCTCCATGTCCGTCAGATCCGGCCCGAACATGATCCGAAACTCATCGCGGTTTCCGAACAGGATGTCGACCCTGGAGGGAAGCCAGGAACGCAGCTGCCTGTGGTAGCGCTCGACCAGAAAGGGATCGGCAAGGTCGAAGCATACGCGCATCCCCCGCCTGCGACCGTGCTCCACCGCTTCCAGGACGGCCTGCTTCTGATTGTCCGTATCCCACATGTATCCCGTGGTGTAGAACAGGCCGGATCGTCCAAGGGCGTGCAGATCCAGATCCGGCGCTTGATACTCCCTGCAGGCGCCGAGGAAGGTAAACATGGTGCGCTCGTGGTCCGGCGTCACCAGGATCACCGAGCAGCCGGTGGGCTGGGTCTTGGTCACCACCCGGGTCTCGACTCCCGCGCTGCGGAGAAACCGGTCGTAGTCCATCCCCCGCACGTCGGGGCCGACGGCTCCGCAGTACAGCAGCCCTTCCAGCCCCCCGCCCTGGTCCAGCCAGGAAATCGCCCTCAGCGTATTCGCGGCGCTCCCCCCCGGTATGTTGGTGTAGCCGTCGATCCTCGACAGGACCCTCTCCATGCCGTCGCGGTCGACAAGATTCATCGTACCTTTCTTCGCATCCAACGACTCCAGGACAGACAGATCAACCGGAGCTATGAAATCGAGCAGGGGATTGCCCAGGGCGAACACGGAATACATCGGCCATACCTCATTTCATTGACAGTGACTCGAAGATTGTACTATAGTAGTTTCCGTTGCGTACAGATGAACCATGGGCTTGATCACGAGCCAGCAACTCGCGCAGTACTACAGCTCATACAAAGATCGTGAGATCACCTTCAACCGTCAGATCATCCAGGTTCTGAGGCTTTTACCCAGAGAGGTGTACCTCAAGAGCAGCGGCGACCAGCTGCCCTGTATCCTCTACTCCTCTTCCATGGCAGGCGCGAAGATCGTTGCCAGCCTCAGAGCCGGAGCATTGAGGCAGGTCCAGCTGGCAGGCAATTCCGTCTCCCTGCGCTTCGCCTTCGGGCGCTCCGACAAACCGGAATCGCTTCACTTCTTCATCCCGGCGAAAATCACCAACTTCACTTTCTACGACACCGCGAGACCGGATCTGTACTTCCTCAGCCTGGAATACACGACGAAACCGCCCGACGATCTGATCGAGATGCTGGGCCAGGTGTTCGAGG
>JAFGQJ010000310.1 GCA_016935715.1 Spirochaetales bacterium | reverse complement strand
CCCACGATCGTTGTAGATCTCATGTACGACGATACCAATCAGGTTCCAGACGATAAGGACGCGAGCGATCTCCGTGTCGTGATGGAAAATCTTCCCGGCGGCACCTACTACATCCGGGTAACCAGCGTAGCGGTGAGTGATCAGCCGTACGTGATAAGATTGCTGGCGATGTCGCTTTCCGACACAGAACCGCCGGTGTCAACCCCATTACCAACGTACGATCCGTATGACACCGGTCGTGAACCGGACGACAGCGACATAGACAGGAATTCGATATCCTTCGGCAATGACAACTACGTCAACAGGTACTTTGACATAGCCTTGTCAAACACGGATCATGCCGTGGATACCCTGGGTCTTGACTGGCTGAAATTCGTGTTTCCGTGACCAAAAAAACATTGGACAGCGGAAGCACGATCGTATAGAATTAAGATATCCAAGTTCCTATCTAAAAAAGTTCCAATAAATCGGGAGAAGAGGTGTGTCATGAAACACGGAACGGTCGTTCTGGGTCTGGTGATTCTGGTGCTTGCTTCCTGCTACCTGCCTCAGAATCCTGCGGACTTGGATGGAAAAGATTCTGCAGAACAGATTTCGGTTATAACGGACAAGAGCCGCGACCAGGGTGTGTACGTGAACGAGAAGGGGGAGCGCTTCGATATCCTCAGCGAGGAAGGCCCCGACGGGGAGATCGTGCGCTGCGTGGAAGCCTTGGACATCGTGCCGGTGGGCTCCGGTAATTCGCAGGGCAGCAAATCCTTCGGCGGAAACGGACCCGTAAAGGCCCTCATCCTGGGCAGGCGGCACGACGGCTATCCCGGGGTGTGGGAAGTCTCGAACGACGACATCATCGTGCCGGTGTCCTCCAATGAGATCGGGGAGAAGAACTCGAAAGCCGGGGACAGCTGTGAGGCCGAGTGGCTCGTGCACGGACTGTTCGGCTGGCAGTACCACGTCGATTTTCCCTTCGTCGGCCCGGACAGCAAAGGCGGCTACATCTTCGTCGGGTATGCGGAAAACACGAGGGGGATCGATTTCGGCGGCAAGTGGGAGATAGAGGAGGGAACGACGGTGGCCGTGTACTGGCGCCTGGATAAAAAGAGAAACGGACACTTCCACCTGTCCCGGGCCAGGATAATCGGAGAGCCGAACGAGAACTACATGAAGTGGAAAAAGGATGATGAGACCGACTGCCATCAGCATCACCGGTATCGGCACTCGATGTTCGTCCACTTCCTCCTGTACCTGTTCGACAGCTTCAAATTTTTCTTCCTCGACTCCTTCCAGACCTACCTGGTCGACGCGCTCGAAGCCGAATACGATCCCGGCCAGGACGTCTACCTGGTGAAGGGTCACGTGGAGGGGGCGACTTCCGTGGTCAACCCCGTCACGAAGGAGAGAAAGAGCATGGAGGTTGTCGAGACGAAGAAGAAACTGCTGCCCGGTACCGCGGTGATCACCCCGGACGGTGAGATCACCATCACCCCCGATGATCAGAGCGGCAACGGGGGAAGCAATGGCGGCGTCAAAACCTACGAGCGGATCCTGATCGAGGCCTATTCCTCCTACGGTGGCGGTGAGCCCACTGTCGAGGTTGCGCTCATGCAGGATGCGGAGACCAAAGTAGAAGGGGATGAGGATTCCAAGGCGGTACGGGTCGCGTTGAGCGACCTGGCCGGCGGCACCTACTACATTCGCATCACCAGTGAGGCCGCCACGGATCAGCCGTACGCGCTGCGGGTGCTGACCCTGGCTGAGGGGGAAACCGTGCCGGACCCGATTGTTCCGGGAGGTCTCGAAGCGATCAATTTGGAAGATGCTCCCTACGAACCGGATGACGACGATCCGGACCGTGAGGAGAATTCGATCGACCCCGGCAACGCGAACTACGTGAACCGCTACTTCGATGTAGAAGGCGGGGATACCGTGGACTGGCTGAAGCTGGAGCTGTAACCAGCCATGAAGCAGTTGCCGGGAATCCGGAAAACTGCCGGTGCGGATGGCTGATCCGTACCGGCGACCGTTGGCAGGCGCAAATCCGGATGCCCGCATCACTGCGATCGTTCCGACATACAACCGCCTCCCCATGCTGAGGGAGGCGGTCTTCTCCGTCCTGAAGCAGACGCATTCTTCGCTGGAGCTCGTGGTCGTGGATGACGGCTCCGACGACGGCACGGCCGGGTGGTGCCGGCGGCTGGCGACCGAGCATCCGGGCAGCTTCCGGTACCTGCCGCTGTCTCACTGTGGGATGCCGGGCAAGGTGCGCAACGCCGGCGCCCGCCTCGCCCGCGGCGAATACCTCGCCTTTCTCGACTCCGACGACCTGTGGAAGCCGGACAAGCTGGCCCGGCAGATCGCCTTCTTCCAGGAGCACCCGGACATCCGAATCTGCCATACCCGGGAGATCTGGCAGCGGGGGCAGAAGATCGTGTCCCAGGCCGGGCAGAGGCACGGGCGCTCCGGAACCATCTTTGCCGACGCCCTGAAGAAGTGCATCATCGGGCCCTCCACGGTCATGATGCGGCGGGAGCTGTTCGAGGAGCTCGGCGGCTTCCGCGAGGACCTGGAGATCGCCGAGGACTACGAGCTGTGGCTGCGCGTCACCGCCCGCTGCCCGGTGGGCTACATCGACGAGCCCCTGGTGATCAAGCGGGGCGGGCACGCGGACCAGCTCTCGGAGAGATACGGGCAGATCGAGATATTCAGGATCAGGGCGTTGCAGCTGAACCTGGAGGCCGGTACCTTCCGGGGGGAGCAGCGCGATCTGGCAGCCCGGGAGCTGGTGCGCAAGTGCCGGATCTATGCCCGGGGGTGTGAGAAGAGGGGCAGGAACGGGGAGGCGCAGAGCTGCCTCGAGATTGCCCAACGCTACGACAAGGAAACGACATCCAGCCTTGACTGGCAATAATTATTGGACTACATTGTAGACATGAAGATAGCCAACATTGCGGAGTTCAAGAACAAGCTCAGCGAGTACCTTGCGCTGGTTGATCAAGGTGAGGAGATCGAGGTACGCAAGTACAATATCCCCATAGCCAGGGTGGTTCCCATTCATCAGGCAGGCACGAACCGAACCAGGCTGGGCTGCGGCCGGGGCACGGTGCAGATTCTAGGGGATCTGACAGAACCGCTTGTTCCCCCCGACAGCTGGGAGATGCTGATCGAGGAATAGGAGCTCGAATGAAGTTGCTCCTCGATACCTGTGCGATTCTCTGGGCTGTCTCCGAGCCGGAAAGACTATCCGCTGATGGCAGGCAATACCTGTCCCATACCGATTCGGAGATCTTCGTGTCGGTCATCAGCTGTGCTGAGATCGCCTGCTCCGTGGAGAGGGGCAGGATCAAGCTGGACAGGCATTGGAAAGGCTGGTTCCGGAACTATACCGAGCTCAACGGCTGGCAGCTCCTGCCCATAGATCTCGAGGTAATAGAGGAAGCCTACTCCCTGCCCGAATACACTCACAGAGATCCCGTCGATCGCATCATCGTGGCTACGGCACGAAAACACAATCTCCACATAATCACAGCCGATCGCAGGATGCTGGACTATCCCCACGTCGAGACGATCGGGTGAGCTCGATCGCCTACGATCGTCCCGGCTCCCCCCCCTGCTCGGCCACGAATCGGTCGTACACCTCTTTCAGCTCCGGAACGCTCTGGGCGTAGCGCAGGATCGAGCGGAAAAAGCCATCCGGTTTGCCCGTGTCCAGGCGTTCCCCCTCCCAGCGCCTGAACACCACCTTGCCCCGAGCGGCCAGGGTATTCACCGCATCGGTATGGAAGTACTCACCGCCGGAGGGGTCGTGTTTCTTCCAGCCCGCTTCCAGGGCTGGGAAGATCTCGGGGGTGTAGAGAAACCGTCCCAGGGAAGCCTCCCTGCTCGGTTCCGAGCCCGGAGGGGCCTTCTCCACCAGCCGGGTCACGTGCAGCCCGTCCTCGGCAATTGCAATCGTACCGTAGCGATGGACCTCCGGCGGGTCGAATACCGTTGCCAGCACGCTGCAGCCGGTGCGCTTGTACACGTCGATCAGCTGCTTCGCCAGTGGGACCTCGCCGATGTGGAGGTCGTCCGGGTAGGCCACGACGAACGGATCCTCTCCCACGAAAGGCCGGGTCGTCATCAGGGCGTGGCCGGTTCCGAGCATCTCCTGCTGGCGCACGAAGAAGATCCCGGCCCTGGGAGGCCGGATGGTCTCGAGCCTGCTTTGCGCCCCCTGGGCCCCGAAGATCGATTCCAGCTCGATCTCCCGGTCCAGGTAATCCTCCAGCGCTTTCTTGCGCCGGGAGGTGACCACCAGGATCTCCTCGATTCCCGAGCCCAGGAACTCCTCGATGATGAAGTCGATCGAGGGTTTGTCGACCAGCGGGAGCATCTCCTTGGGAATGGTCTTGGTCACCGGCAGGAACCGGGTTCCGTACCCGGCTGCGAGTATCACGCCTTTCACTGCTTCCTCCTTGCCTCGATGGGAGCTCAGGGGATTATACACGGAGGAGTGGATCAGCCTCAATTGACCAAGACGCGGAGTTTCGGCTACATTCGTGTGTTGAGTATCCTCGAGGAGGCGTGATTCGTGAAAATTTGGATAAAGCTTCTCATCGGCTGCATCTTGGGAGTTCTGCTGGGGATCTTTCTGCCAGAAACCCAGAGCTCCATGGAGTTGTTCGCCTTCGTCAATCGCCTCTTCATCCAGATCGGCCGCTACGTGGTCTTTCCCCTCGTGTTCTTCGCCCTGACTGCGGGTACCTACGAGCTGAAGCGGGAGAAGAAGATCTTCAGGATCTACGGCAGGACGATCCTCTATCTGCTGCTGGCTGCCGCGCTTCTCATCATCGTCGGTATGGTTACCGTACTGCTGTTCAGTCCGGAGCGCATCCCCATCATCGTGGAGCAGGAGTCGGCGATCCAGATTCCCGGAGTCAAGGAGACGCTGCTCGGGCTGTTTCCCGAAAACCTATTCCGGGCTCTGGTGGGACCGGGCAGCATCATGCTTCCCCTGATCTTTTTCGCCTTTCTCCTGGGGTTGAATTTGACCTTCGACCTGCGCATCACCAGCCCGGTGGTGCAGCTTGCCGACTCCCTGAACCGTATCTTCTACCATATCAATTCGCTGCTCTGCGAGCTGTTCGGTCTGGCGATGATCGTGATCAGCGCCTATTTTGTCATGACCGTGAGGCAGTACGAGCTGACCCTGTTCAAGCAGATGCTGATCATCATCGGAATCGACAGCGCCCTGGTCATCTTCGCCGTGTATCCCCTTCTCCTGTATTTTCTCGGAGGTCGTCAGAATCCCTACAAGTGGCTGTACGCCGTGATCGCCCCCGCTCTGACTGCTTTCTTCAGCGGAGACAACTACCTGTCGGTGGTCATGCTGGCCAAGCACGGCAAGGAGAACCTTGGCGTTCCCCGCCGGGTCGGCTCGACTGTGTACCCCCTGTTTGCCGTTTTCGGCCGGGCGGGCACAGCCCTGGTGGCCAGCGCCACCTTCCTGCTGGTGCTCAAATCCTACTCGAGCCTGGAGATCACCTTTTTGCAGGTGCTTTGGACGCTTCTGTTCTCCCTGCTCATCTCCCTGACTCTGGGCTCGGTGCCCGGCCTGGGCGCCTACGTGGCGCTGTCGACCCTCTGCGCGATCTACGGCAGGGGGCTGCAGGAGGGATACCTGATCTTCCGTCCGATCGCCGCCCTGCTGATCAGTTTCGGTGCGCTGCTGGACGTGCTGACCTCGGCCTTCGTTTCCCTGCTCGTTGCCCGCCACGAACAGATAGCCGAAGAGGTCGATGTCTACGATTACGTTTAGCCGCTCTCAGGATTCCTTTGGAGGCAGGCGCCAGATCAGGCTGATCAGACCGGAAACCAGCAGGCCCTCGGGAAAGGGCAGATCCTCACTGTCCCACAGCAGATACAAGGGCCAGTAAGCCCGGAGAGAAAGCTTCAGATCGAAGTCTTCACTGAGATTGTACGTGCCGAAAATCCCCGTCTCCGGGTAGAGAAAGCGCAGAGGGTAGAAGTAGCCGAGGGTACTGCCGAAATTCTCGGAGGCGTCCGCAGAGACACCGAGGGGGATCGGGATGCGCAGCAGGGCGGACAGACCGAAGTCCGCCCCCAGGGTGAAGGGATCGCGCTTCAGGAAGCCGTAGCACAGCCGCAAATCTCCCAGAACGCAAACAACCGCGTAGTCCCGGAACTCCTCTTCCGCCGGGCTGGCCCTGTCGTTGGCGTACTGGTAGTAGGTGCCGGTCAGCAGCAGGGAGGATTCCAGGTCGAAGATCCCCACGGTCCTGGGCAATCGAAAAGTCACGCCTGCGGCCGGGAGAAGGGGACTGGGTGCGCTCTGGGGATCCCTGGAGCCGATAAAAAACAGTCCCCCGTCCAGCTGGAACGTGTCCAGGGCTGGAAGGGGGACACCGCTAAGGAGGAAGCTCATGAAAACGATGAGAAAAACACTGGTTCTTTTTCTCATGCCCACTCCTAATGT
>JAFGQJ010000309.1 GCA_016935715.1 Spirochaetales bacterium | reverse complement strand
GGTTTCAACAGCCTGCCTTATTTCCTCCAATCCGGCAAGTTGGGGCAGGTATGAGATCCGGGCATGGCCCATCTCAACATTGCAGGAATCGACTCCCTCGACCTGGATGAGGGAGTGTCGGACGTTCTGCATACAGCGTTCACAGTGCATCCCGTCTATATACAGATCCGTTGTTTTCAATCCTACATCAACGTTCATCGTGTCCCTCCTATCGGCTCAATTCCTCTATTGACTGCGGTTTGAGTTATCCGGCGATAGTCGACGAGCAGCACCAGCACCGCAACAACCCCATACCCAACGGCCATGAGGATGCCGAGTCGTACCCGATCCTCCCCCTGCACCATCTGGAAGAAGAACTGGCCGCCGGTGACATTGAGAACGGCATGCCAAATCGCGGCTAAAAACCATACCCGGTGGCTGCGCACGAATATCCACATCAGCAGAAACTGGAAAGCAATGTTCCCTCCGATACCCAAGACCCAAGGCAACTCTCCCGTAAGCATCAGAGGCAGATGCCAAAGAACACGGAGACCGGCCAGAATCGCCCAAGCTGTGAGGAAACTGTAGCGGCCCAGAAGCCGCTGGGCTGCAAAAGCCATCCACCCCGCCTCCTCTCCGATGCCGACAAGAATCAGGGTAAAGGCAAAGCCTGCCGGCAGTGTGATCCATCCAGCAAGCTGAGTTGATGTCGGCGGCGGCGCACCGAAGGCATTATTGACCAATACAGCCGCGATAATAATCACCACCGGGGCTATGAACGATAGAACGTACCAGCCGAAGGAGGTGCGAAATGTTATCAGCTGACGTCCCCAATCCCGCAGCTCCGACCGCCCCATGAAGGCGGCAACGAGCAGAGCGGCCACAACAGGCCCGATAGGCAGGTTGGAAGGCGACAGCCTGGCACCCAGCGCAGCCACGATGAACATTGCCCAGCCAACGAGACAGGCAACTACGAAAAAGAGCGGAAGTCGGAATGAATGAACAGGACGGCTAACCGTACTCATACGTACTCCTCACTGCACGCAGTCGCTGGGTATGATTTGAGACCTCACGAGAATTCAGCGACGAGAATTCCCTTTCTCTCCGCACCGACTTCACGAACTATATTGCATATGCACCAATCATCTGGCGCGTTCATATATATTACTTTAATAGTAATGTTATACTGGAGCCATCGTCAATATGGAATCGAACGATTGTCGACCCGCTCGAGGAGTGGGGAGATGGCATCGGCTGTTCGTTTCTGCAGATTTGCCATCGCCGCCCTCCGCTTTGTCATCAGGAAAAATTCGTTGAAATAGACGGCAGAATATGCTATTGCAGATAGGGGGAGCGGCTCCTGCGCGTTCGGCCGAATCCGGACAGCCGAGGAAGCGGGTCGCGACCTCCATCCGCCATGATCGCCAAGCTTGGGAAATACGCCACCGACGCCTTCGGCAACCTGCTCTACGCAACCGGTTTCCTGCTGAACCTGATCAAGGAATCCGCGCTGTTCCTGAAACGCAAACAGGTGGGATTCAGGGTACTGGTGATGCAGGTCCTGTTCACCGCGGTGGAAGCCATGGGAATCATTGCACTGATCTCCCTTGCCCTGGGTGCGGTGATCGTGGTGCAGGGCGTCTCCATCCTGCCCAGGTTCGGCCAGGGGAAGCTGATCTACACGATCCTGCTGATCGTGATCACCCGCGAGCTGGGACCCCTGCTGACCGCCTTCGTGATCATCGCCCGCTCGGCAACGGCCATCGCCACCGAGCTGGGCAACATGGTGATTTCCCACGAGATCGAGGCCTACGTCTCCATCGGCATCAATCCGATCTCCTACCTGGCGGTACCCCGCTTCCTCGGCGTCACTCTTTCCATGATCCTGCTCACCATCTACTTCAATTTTTTCGGGCTGTTCGGATCCTTCGTGGTGACCCAGTTCATCAAGCCGGTCCAGCTGCAGGATTATTTCCAGAACCTGCTGCGGGCCATGTCGGCGGCCGACATTGCATCCTCCATGGTCAAGGCCCTGGTTTTCGGCGCCCTGATCTCCTTCGTGGCCATCTACCAGGGATTCAAAGTCAGGGTCTCTTCAACGGAAATTCCCCAGGTGGCGATCAAGGCGGTCAGCCAAGGGTTTGTCCTCTGCATCCTGGCAGACGCCGTGATTACCCTGATCTACTACGTGTAAAGGCGGGATCGATGGATCCTCTGATAGAATTGCAGTCGGTCACGGTTCGTGCTCAGGAGCACATCAGCCTGAATGAGGTCAGCGCGGTCCTTCCAGTGAGCCGAAGCACGGTGATCATGGGGCCCTCGGGAAGCGGCAAGAGCATGCTGCTGAAGGTGGCCGCGGCCATCATCCCCCCCGACGGTGGCAGGGTTCTGATGCGGGGCAGGAGTTTCCAGCGCATGAGCCAGAAAGAGATGCTTCAGTTCCGGCGCACGAGCGGATTCATGTTTCAGGATGCGGCTCTCTGGGAGAACAAGACGATCTTCGACAACCTCGCTTTGCCGATCCAGCTGCACTTTCCCCGTCGCGGTGCCGAAGAGACGGAGAACCGCATCCGGGAGCTCCTCGGCTCGATGAATCTTCTCGATTCCCTCTATCTCCGCCCAGCAGCTCTGTCCGAAGGGGAGCAGAAAATCGTTTCATTCCTGCGGGCGATCGTGCTGGAACCGGAGATCCTGTTCCTGGACGATCCCACCACCTCTATCGACCACCAGCTGCTGGAAAAAATGCTGAATATGATCAGGAAGCTGAAAGAGATGGGCTGCACGATAATCGCCGTCACCCATGACGCCCACCTCACAGCCATGATCGCCAATCATCTGGTGATCCTAAAAGGCGGGCGGGTTCTGGAGGCCGCCCCCGTCTCGGTCGTGCGCAGAAGCACCGACCGGCAGGTGATCGAAATTCTCTCCCGGGTATTGAGTGAAGCAGCCACGTATGATACGGATATACTCGATCTTCTCGAACAATAGGCATCACGGATATGTACTGGCAAAAAGAAATCGAAACCATGGACCGCTCCACCCTGGCGGGCCTGCAGCTGCAGCGGCTGAACGAAAGCCTGAGACAGGCGGGACGCAGCGCTTTCTACGGTGGGAGCCTTGGCGCCGCCGCATCGAAGGGATTGTCCGACCTGAAAGAGATAGCCCGCCTTCCCTTCACCACGAAGGATGACCTGCGAAACGCCTTTCCCTACGGCTTTCTCACCGTGGACCTCGAGGAGGTCATCCGCCTGCACTCCTCCTCCGGCACCACGGGAAATCCCACGGTGGTGTTCCACACGGCCAGGGACATCGATGAGTGGGGGAACCTGATCGCCCGCTGCATGTACACCACGGGCGTAAGAAAACAGGACGTGTTCCAGAACATGATGGGTTACGGCCTGTTCACCGGAGGGCTGGGCTTCCACTACGGCGCGGAGAAGCTGGGCGTCATGACCATCCCGATCGGGCCGGGCAACAGCAAACGGCAGATCTGGTTTCTCAAGCATCTCAAGGCCACGGTCGTTCACATCCTGCCCAGCTACGCCCTGCGCCTGTACAGCTTCTTCGAGGAGATGGAGGTGGATCCCAGGAAGGACCTGCACCTGCGCATCGCCTTCATCGGAGCCGAGCCTCACAGCGAGGAGATCCGCAGGAAGATCGAGGAGCTGTACGGCATCAAGGTGTACAACTCCTACGGGCTGTCGGAGATGTGCGGACCGGGGGTGGCTTTCGAGTGCGAACGCCAGGCGGGCCTGCACCTGTGGGAGGATCACTTCTACCCGGAGATCATCGATCCGGCCAGCGGAGAGGTCGTTCCGGAGGGAGAGCAGGGGGAGCTGGTGTTGACCACGCTGACCCGGCAGGCCATGCCCCTGATCCGCTATAGGACCCGGGATCTGACCCGCTTCCTGCCCGGGGAGTGCCCCTGCGGACGAACCCACCGCAGGATAGACCGCATCACCGGCAGAAGCGACGACATGCTGATCATCAACGGGGTCAACATCTTCCCGATCCAGATAGAGAAGACCCTGATGGCGATCCCGGAGATCGGGCACAATTATCTCATCGAAATCCACAAAGAGAATTTCATGGATAAACTGTCGGTGAAGGTGGAGATCAACGAAGAGGTGTTTCACGGCACCCTGGCGGAGCTGGAGAAACTGCAGGGCAAGGCGGTAACGGCGCTGCGCGCCGAGCTGGGCGTCACGCCCGTCGTGAAGCTGGCCGAGCCGTCGAGCCTGCCGGTGACGGAGGGCAAAGCCCAGCGGGTTTTCGATTACCGCCACCGTGAAGAAGGGAGCCGTTGACATGGGAGTACAGCTGTCGGTTTTCATGGAGAACAAGCCCGGGAAATTGGAAGCCATCACCAAGATCCTGGCCGGGGAAGGGATCAATATCCGGGGCATCTCCATGGCCAGCGAGGGAGAGTTCGGGGTGCTCAAGGTGCTGGTGAACGACCCCCACCGGGCTCACGGGATACTGAAGAACAGGCATTTCACCGTATCCGAGAGGAACGTGGTCGTAGCGATCATCGACGACCGCCCCGGTGCGCTTCACGACCTGCTGCTCACCCTGTCCAGCAGGAACATCAACATCGAGGACTGCTACGGCATCGTGCTGGAGGAAGGGGCGAAAGCGGCCATCGTGCTCGATATCGAGGGATATCCCGAAGCCGAGAAGGTGCTCGGCCAGGAGGGCATCCGGCTGCTCTCCGACAGGGAGTTGTACTCCATCTGAGGCGTTCCGGCCCCGGGCTTCTTCTAAGAGCTGCGGTTGTCCACCACCCGGCGCGCTTTTGCGCCGCTTTGCCTCAGCAGCGACCGGGGCTCGACCAGGGTGACCTTGGCTTCCACTCCCAGCACCACCTCGATCTTGCGGGTGATCGTATCCCTCAGCCGCTCCAGATTTTTCAGCTCGTCGAAGGCGGGGTAGCTCTCGGAGATCTCGACCTGGACCTCCATGGTGTCGCGGCCTTCCTGCCTGTCCAGGATGATTCTGTAGTGCGGTGCGGTGCCTTCGGCCTCCAGCAGGATCTCCTCCACCTGGGAGGGAAACACCTTCTGCCCCATGATGAAAATCAGGTCGTCGGTCCGGCCGCTGACCCGCTGCATTCTGCGGGTGGTTCGCCCGCAGGGACAGGGCTCCTCCATCAGGGTGCTGATGTCGCCGGTGCGGTAGCGAACCAGCGGGAAACCCTCCTTGGTAATGGTGGTAAACACCAGCTCCCCTTCCCGGCCCAGGGGCAGCGGCTGCAGGCTCTTCGGATCGATCACCTCCACGATGAAGTGGTCCTCGTTGATGTGAAGGCCGTTCTTGTGCTCGCACTCTCCGGCAACCCCGGGACCGATGAGCTCGGTCAACCCGTAGTTGTCCAGGGCCGAGATGTGCAGTGCCTCCTCGAGCTGGCTGCGGAGATTGGCGCTCCACGGTTCGGCCCCGAACAGTCCCACTCTCAGGGAAAGGCTCTCCGCATGAATCGAAAGATCCCCGAGCGTCGAGGCGATATCCACGGCGTGGCTGGGGGCGCAGATCAGGATCGTGGTCTTGAAATCCTTCATGATCATGAGCTGTTTTTCCGGCGGAGCGGTGGAAGAGGGAATCACCGAAGCTCCGATCTGTTCCGCACCCTGATGGAAGCCGAATCCCCCCGTGAACAGGTTGAAGGGAAAGGCGATCTGCACCACATCGTGGTCGGTGACGCCGGCGGCGGCAAGCAGCCGCGCGGTGCAGTCGGTCCAGTGACGCAGGTCGTTCTTCGTGTACCCCACGATGATGGGCTTGCCGGTCGTCCCGGAGGTGGAGTGGATGCGGAGGATGTCCCGCAGCGGCACGGCGAACATGTCGTAGGGGTAGCTCCTGCGCAGATCTTCCTTGGTCGTGAAGGGAAGCTGCGCCAGGTCCTGGACGCTGCG
>JAFGQJ010000308.1 GCA_016935715.1 Spirochaetales bacterium | reverse complement strand
CGTGGTGGACATCCTCACCTGCGAGAATGTCCCCCGCATCCTGCACACCTCCGCAGGACAGGGGTACCCCGAGCCCTCGCCGTACGATGCGGTGCTCTTCGACAGGCGCATGCGCTTCGTGGGCGATCGGGTCGCCCTGGCAGCGGCGGAAACCCTGGAGGCGGCCCGGGAAGCGGTAGAGAAAATCCAGGTCGATTATGAAATCCTGGAGCCGCTTCTGGACAGGCGTCGCGCCATGGACCCGGGCGCCCCCAGGCTGCACGGCGGGGAGGATCACGCGGCGATTCCCGTGGTCTACGAACCGGACAGGAATCTGGCCGCGGAGGTGCAGATCTCCTTCGGAGACCCGGAAGAGGGATTTTCCCGGGCGCAGTTCATCGAAGAGCAGGTCTACAGCCTGCCCGCAGCCTCCCACTGCGCCCTCGAGCCCCACGCCGCCGCCGCCTACTTCGATCCACGGGGACGTCTGGTCATCATCTCCACGACCCAGGTTCCCTTTCACGCCCGCCGCATCGTAGCCAGGCTGATCGAGTGTCCCCTGCACAAGATACGGGTGATCAAGCCGAGGATCGGAGGAGGCTTCGGGGGCAAGCAGGAGGTGATCCTGGAGCCTCTGGTGGCGCTGGTGGCCTGGCGGAACAAGCGGCCGGCTCGGCTGGTGCTGTCCCGCAGGGAGGTGTTCATCACCGCCAGGACCCGGCACGCCGCGGACCTGCACCTGAAAACCGGCGCCGCGGAAGGCGGCCGCATCACGGCCATGGAGATGGACTGCCTGCTGGAGGCGGGAGCCTACGGCGCCCACTCCCTGACCGTGCTTTCCAACGTGGGGGCCAAGGTCCTGCCCCTGTTCAACAAGATCGAAAACATGCGCTTCCACGGCCGTTCGGTGTACACGAACCTGCCCGTTTCCGGAGCCTACCGCGGCTACGGAGCCACTCAAGGGTATTTCGCCTTCAACCAGCAGATCGATGCCGTGGCCCGCCGGGCCGGCCAGGACGCGGTGGAGTACTGCAAGCGCTGGCACATCCGTGCGGGGGAGACCTCTGGTGTGTTCGAGGCCCTCGGGGAGGGGAAGGAGGGGGTGAGTCAGATCGTACAATCCTGCGCCCTGAGCGAGTGCCTGGACCGGGGTGCCCGGGAGATCGGCTGGGCGGACAAGCGGGGGAAAAAGATCCGCGTGGGGGCGGACAAGGTGAAAGGTGTGGGCCTGGCAGTGGCCATGCAGGGCTCCGGTATCCCCCTGATCGACATGGGGGCGGCCTCGATGAAGATGAACGAGGACGGCTCCTTCAACCTCTACGTGGGAGCCACGGACATCGGAACCGGCTCGGACACGATCCTGGCCCAGATCGCGGCTGAGGTGCTCGGGGTCCCGGTCGAAAAGTTCATCGTTCTGTCCTCCGACACCGATCTGACTCCCTTCGACGTCGGCGCCTACGCCTCCTCCACGACCTACGTGTCCGGCCAGGCGGTCAAAGCCTGCGCGGAGCGGATCGCCGCCCAGATCCTGAGCACCGCGGCCAGCCTGCTGGAAACCGGGGCGGAGAATCTGCACCTGGAAGCCGAGACGGTGCGGGACAAGGCGGGCAAGCGGGTCCTGTCTTTCGAGGAAATCGCCACCACGGCGACCTACAACCGGGACCAGTACCAGATCCAGGCCCAGGCCTCCTACACCTGCCAGCAGTCTCCCCCGCCGTTCATCGCCCAGTTCGCAGAGGTGGACGTGGATGTCAAAACGGGCCGCATCGATGTGGTGCGCTTCGTCAGCGCCGCCGATTGCGGCCAGCCGATCAACCCGGTTCTGGCGGAGGGACAGATCGAGGGGGCGGTGGTCAACGGCCTCAGCTACGCCCTCTGGGAGGAGTACCGCTACGACCGCAACGGCCGCATGACCAATTCGCGCTTCTGGGACTACAAGATCTTCAGCGCCCGGGACATCCCGGAAATCAGGACCATCCTGGTGGAAAGCGCAGAGCCCACCGGTCCCTTCGGGGCCAAGTCCATCGGTGAGGTGGCCATCAACGGTCCGGCTCCCGCCGTCGCCAACGCGCTGTACGACGCGGTGGGGGTGCGCATCCGGGACCTGCCCATCACCCCGGAGAAGGTCTGGAGGGCACTCCGCGGCAGGGTCGGGACGGCAGACACCGCCGAGCCGGCAGACACCGCCGGGGCGGGACGGCAGGCCGGGGACGCCGCCAGCCGGGGCCGCTCATGATCCTGCTGAAAAACTGCTTCGCCCTCTACATCGATCCCGCCGATCCGGGCTGCAAACCCCTGCGGGGCGTGGACGTTCTGATCGAGGGCAACCTCATCAGCCGCGTCGGGAGAAATCTCTCCGCGCCGGAGGGCCGGCCCGGCAACCTCGCCGACGTTCGCTCGGCACGGATCATCGACGCCTCCCGCTTCGTCGTGGTCCCCGGATTCGTCAACACCCACCACCACTTCTACCAGGTCCTGACCCGCAATGTACCGGCGGTGCAGAACGCCAAGCTGTTCACATGGCTGGTGTACCTCTATGAGATATGGAAGAACATAGACGAAGAGGCGGTGCTGGTCTCCTCCCAGGTGGCCATGGGGGAGCTGGCCAAGACCGGCTGCACCTGCACCACGGACCATCACTACCTCTACCCCCGGGGCGTTGCCGCCGACCTGATGGGCCTGCAGTTCGAGGCCGCCGAGCGGATCGGCATGCGCTTCGCTCCCGCCAGGGGATCGATGAGCCTGAGCAAGAAGGACGGCGGGCTTCCCCCGGACTCGGTGGTGCAGACCGATCGGCAGATCCTGGCCGACAGCCGGCGAGTCATCGAGCAGTACCACGATCCAGGCCCGCTGGCCATGCGCAAAGTGATCCTAGCTCCCTGCAGTCCCTTCTCGGTGAGCAAAGAGCTCATGGTGGAGACCGCCCGGCTGGCCCGCTCCTCCGGTGTGCGGCTGCACACCCACCTGGCGGAAACCAAAGACGAGAATGAATACTGTCTGCGCACGCACGGCAAACGGCCGCTCGAGCTGATGGAGGAGTGGGAGTTCATCGGGCCGGATGTGTCCTTTGCACACGGAATCCACTTCACCGATGAAGAGCTGGAGAGGCTTCGCCAAAGCTCGACCGCCGTCTGCCACTGCCCCTCCTCCAACATGCGCCTGGGCAGCGGCATCGCCAGGGTCAAGGAGATGCTCGAGCTCGGGATCACCGTGTCCCTGGCCGTGGACGGCTCGGCCTCCAACGACGCCTCGGACTTTCTGGGGGAAATGCGCCAGGCATTGTATCTCCAGCGTATCCGCTACGGGGCGGATGCGATCAGCGTGCCCCAGATCTTTGCTCTGGCCACGGGCAACGGTCTCGAGGTCCTGAGCTTCTCCAGGCTCGGCAGGATCGAGGAGGGCTGGGGCGCCGATCTGGCCGCCTTCGACGTGCACAGGCTCGAATACGCCGGGGCGCTTTCCGACCCGCTCGCCGCGCTTGTGTTCGCAGGAGTCGATCACCGCAGCGCCTACACGATCATCAACGGCAGGATCGTGGTGGAGCGGGGGCGGCTGTGCGGCGTGGAGGAGGCGCGGCTCGTCGAAAAGGCCAACCGCATCGCCGCCCGGATCCAGAGCGGCGGATAAGAATCGTGCCCGACCCCCCTCCCCCCAAACCCGGGGGCTCCAAACTGCTCATGCTGCTGTCGGTGCTCAGCCTGTCGGCAATGCAGTCTCTGGTCCGCTACCTCGGCCCCACCGTGAGCCCGTGGACCAAGACCTTCTACCGCAGCCTGTTCACGGTGGGAATCATCCTGGCCTGGATGCTCCTGCGGAGAGAAAAGATTCGCTTCAACCACTGGCCCCTGCTTCTGGTACGCGGGCTGGCCGGAGCAATCTCCATTATCTTCTTTTTCTGGGCGATCGACCTGATCGGCCTGCTCACCGCGACCCTCTACCTGTACGTCTATCCGGTGTTCGCGATTTTCTTCGCCGTGCTGCTGTTCAAGGAGCGATTCTCCCCCTGGATCCTGATCCCTCTTGGCGCCGCGCTCGCCGGACTCTACCTGATCGTGAATCCCAACTTCGAGGGTTTCAGCCCGGGGCACGCTATCGGTCTGACCACCGCGGTTCTCGGCGGAGTCGCCCGGGCGGCGCTGCGCCAGCTGAGGAAGAGCGACAGTCCCAGCAATATCGTGGTCCTGTTCATGGGTTTCGCCGCGGTTCTGTCGGGGATCGGCGTCTTGCTGATTCCCGGACAGAGCTGGCGCTTCACCCCTACCCGGGAGATCGGTCCACTCGCGATCTGGATGCTGCTCCTCGCCATCGGTCTGTTCTCGGCAGTGGCCCACATCATGGTAACCGTGGCGTTCAGGAAGCTGTCCACGGCCACCGCTTCGATCATGACCATGCTGATCCTGCCGATCACGGCTGTGATCGCCGTTCTCTACTTCCACGAGCCCCTGACCGTGAACAAGGCCGTGGGCGGGCTGCTGATCACAGCAGCCGGTATCGGAGTCTCCCTGCTCCCGGCTCCCCGGCGGTCATTCGTCAAAAATCCGGATCACTAGATCCTCGAGCCTGCGTTTGGGCACGTGATGCACCTGATCCTCGGTCCGGTAGTAGGTGATCGACCCGCCCTCGCTCACCTCCTCAAGCACAACCTCCTCCACCGGCTTGCCTAGGGCAATCACCAGCCGGATCTCCAGGTCTTCCTCAAGCTCCAGCATCCGCGCAAGCTGTTCCTTGCGGAAATTGCCGAACATGCAGCCCCCCAGCCCACGGGCGGCGGCAGCCAGGACGATCGTCTGAGCGGCGATCCCCAGATCCACCCGAGCCCAGTCCCAGCTGTCCTTCGCGGTCACGATCACGATATAGGCGGCGGGACGCTCCCCCTCCTCCGGTCCGGGCCAGTCGGGAAGGGAGGCCGCCCAGGCGAGGCTCTGGCAGATCCGGCGGTTCAGCTCCGCCGAGCAGGAGACAACGTAGCGCAGAAGCTGCTTGTTTCCCGCTGAGGGAGTGAGACGCGCCAGATCGACCAGCTCCAGAAGCGTCTCCCGGCTCAGGCGATGGCCCTGTTCGAAACGACGGTAGGAACGGTTCTTCTCGACGATCTCTCTGAACTCCATACTCACCTCCTAGAATACAGCGTGCCCCATCATCCCATCTCTGCACAGGTTTCACAACCGAAGAAACCCGCGTCCGTCCGAGCCCTTCCCAGCCCACTCGGCCGATGCCCCCTTCGTCCGGAGCCCCCTGAGCCCCGACACCTGAGCCCGGGCGTGTTGAGACTCCCGGAGATTCAGACTATGGTGTAGGAGATGGCCGGAATGTACCGGGAGCAGGCCGGAGTTTCCGATCCCAGGCAAAGGAGCAACTGATGCGTCACAGGATAACCGTTTCGTCGAATCCGCGGATGATCCTCCTCTTTCTCATCGTGATCGCCCTCCCGGCTGCTGGAATCCTGCTGCTGATCTTTGCAGGCACCGTCCTCGGCATCATCGCCCTGGCCGCTGCGGCCTACCTGGACTATTCAATGCTGCGCTTCTTCCGCAACCATATGAAAAGCTGGGTGGAAAGCTCGGATTCCGAGCTGAAGTGCCGGATGCCCGACGGCGAGCTCCTGGTATTCCCCTGGGATCAGATTACCGCAGCCGGCTATTGTCGCCAGGAACGGGGGCGGCCTTTTCTGTTCGTCTATCGCAGCACGGGGGACAAGCTGGTCACGATTCCGCAGGAGTATGGGGATTTCCAGGCGCTGGTTTCGACCATCGAACGGCACACCGACTTTCAGCAGCTGTCCCTCGGCAGCGACGAAACCATAGAGGAGCGACTGAAGAGGATGCTGGAGATCGAGCCCGCCGTAGATGAGGCGGAAAACGGGAAAAACTGAAGAACGGTCCGGGATACTCTACAACGTGTAGCTGCGGCCCTCATCGAGCATGATCAGGTAGTTGTCGACGGGCATGTAATTGGCCACGGTATTGCCCGTGCCCAGGCAGTAGCCCATGCCGTGGTCTGCGCCCGTACAGGCATCCAGGGTCTCCCGCACCCTTCGGCGGATATCCCGCTGCGAGGCCCTGCAGAGGAAATCCACGTCTATCCCGCCGATGATGCCGATCCGCTGCCCGTAACGCCGGTAGGCTTCGGCCACCGGGAGGATCGTATCCTCAAAGGAGTGCTTGGCGTCGATTTTCACCGTATCGATCAGATCTTCCATGACGGCGTCCAGGTTGCCGCAGGAGTGCAGCAGATAGGGCTTGCCGTGCTCGTGGGCAATGCGGGCGCACTCCCCATGCCAGGGCAGGATGCTCCGGCGCAGGAACTCCGGACTGGTCATGGTGGAGGAGCGGAAGCCCAGATCGTCGGATCCCCATATCAGCGGCACGCAGTCGAAATCACAGATCAGCCTGGTGAAATCCACGTAGAAGCGGCCGATCCTGCCGCAGATCGCCGCCACGAGATCCGGGGCATCGAAGAGGTTGTAGCACAGCCGCTCGTAGCCCTGCAGGAAGTTCACCATCTCGAAGATGCTGGCGGTCAGCTCGAAGCAACCCATGCCCTCGGGAATGTTGCTCTCCATCCATTCGAGGGAGGACAGATCGATCTGCTCGACCTTCGGCCAGGGATAGCTCTCGAAATCGGCCCAATTGCGGATGGCCGCATCGTGCTCCTCCACCCATTCCCGCTGCCCCCGGCTCTGGCCGCCGGCAACGGTATCGCCGCTCTCCAGGGCGGGCATGGGGAAGAGGTCCTTCTGCACCACGTCGAGGTGGAAGGCGTCGTAGCCCAGATGGGCGTGGACCCGGATGTCCCGCTTGAGATCGTGGTAGGGGTCCGAGGTGCTCAGGTCCCCGGTGAGCTCGAAGCGCCGGTCCACCGCGTCGATGATCTCCGGGTCCAGGAACAGCTCCAGGTGGTGAATCCGCCGCGGTGCCCGCTCGCGGCGAATCACCGCGAGAAGCTCCTCCACGTCCGG
>JAFGQJ010000307.1 GCA_016935715.1 Spirochaetales bacterium | reverse complement strand
TTGACGCCGGAACGTCTCGCCGCCGTCGCCCAGCTGGCTTTCGCCGAAACCGGCGGCGCTGCGGTTGCGGGCGGAAGTCGCGGGAGCGAAGACCCCGCGGCCGCTGCCGGCGGGGAGATTCGCATAGAGGCGATCAAGGTGCTCAGCGGGGGCTGCTGGAACCGGGTGATCGGCCTGTCCTTTGCCTCCGGCCATGATCCGATCGTGTGCAAGATCAGCCCGGTGGACAGGGACGAGAAGATCGTCCGGGAGTACCGTGTGCTGGGGTATTTCGCCAGCCGCACGTCCATGCCCGTGCCCCGACCCCTGCTGATCGACGCCACCGGGCGGCTCCTGCCCGGCACGCTCCTGGTCACGGCCCGCGTTCGCGGCGTGGTGCTGCACCGGGTATTCGGGCTGCTCACCAGGGAGATGGCCGACGGTCTGACCGACCAGATCGCCGCCCAGGTCATCGAGCTGCACAAAGAGCGCGGCAGCGGCTTCGGGGGCGTGGAGCTGCAGGAGGAAAGCCGCCATCAAAACTGGCCGGATTTCTGGCTTCCCCGCTTCGACGCAGTTTTCGGGGAGGTCAAAGACAGCGGCCAGGTGGCACCGGATCTCCTCCGGCAGGTCGAGCGGATTCGCCTCCGCTTCCCCGCGGCGCTGGATATCGGCAGCCGCGGCACCCTGACCCACTACGATATCTGGGCGGGGAACGTGATGGTCGATTTCGAAGGATCCGGCTATCCGGGACGTCCCTTCGTGAGCGGGTACATCGACATCCCCGGCTATTGGGCCGATTATGCCAGAGAGCTTTCCTTCATGGAGATGTTCGGGTTGGCAGACGACCGCTTCTACGGGCGCTACTGGAGGGCCTTTCCCCGCGATGAAGGGTTCCAGCTGCGCAAGAACATCTACAATCTGAAGATGCATCTCAAGCACATCACGATGTATCCCGGGGAGGGCTACTACCGGCGCGGGGCCGAGTCGGCACTGCGATACATCCAGCAGGTGCTTTGATCACACCGTCGGGAAAAAATCTCGCGCCAATATCGTGCCCCGGTGCATTTTGCGAAGCGGACTCGATGTTAGTATATTAGTAGAAACATTGCAGGGAGGTAGTCGATGCCGGAAAAGATCGAGGAAATCAAGGTCAAGGGCGAGGATCTGCTCAAGAAGGTGAAAGAGCTGATCCACGAGGGCAACATCCGACGCATCATCATCAAGAACGAATCAGGGGAAACCTACATCGAGATCCCCCTGACCCTCGGTGTGGTCGGTATGGTGGTTGCTCCCATCCTGGCAGCGGTGGGTGCGATCGCGGCATTGGCCGCCAACTTCACGATCGCGGTCGTGAAGAAGGAATAGTCCGCCGATAAAGGTTCTCTCCCACGGGCAGCGAGAGGACGAGCGCGAAGGCGGCATACATCGCCGGAATACCCGCACATTTCTCCCCGTTACCGCCGCAGGCCGCGCTCAGGGCGTACACGGCGGAGCCGGCCAGCAGCCCACCGCCCAGGGTCAGCAGAAAATCGCGGATATCGGGGTCTCCCCAACCGTACAGATCCAGAAGCTCTTTGGCGGCACCGGCGGCCAGGGACCCGCACACGCCCAGGCCGGCCACAAGCAGGGCGTTGTCCCTGTCCGAGCTCGGGTCGATCAGCGGCCAGGCCACGGCGCTCACCAGCAGGGCGCTGGAGGCGCCGGCCAGGACGTGCAGCACCGCAGAGGGTGCCGCCTTCCGCTCCACGGATTCTGCGGAATTCCCCGAAGTGTCGGATGATATTTCGGCCGTGGTTGCGGCTCTGCCTTCCGCCGCGTACAGCGGCGGGGAGGCGAGCGTAGTGCTCAAGAGAATCAGGCTGATCAGTGCAATCGAAACCATGCCGCCGTTCTCCATGCGCCGTTCCGAATCCCTCCTCGAATTGTACTCTATCTGTCTGCTGCTGCGGAAGATTTTTTCGGGTCAATCTGACCCGGTCCAAAAACCGAAAATTCCCGGCTGTAGCAAAATGGCCCAAACGCGGATGTTCGCTCCGCGTGCTCGCTTCACTGTCTGTATTTCTCTACCATAAAAAGATTTATTACCCATGGATGCCGCATCAATGGCATGATTTTTGAATTTTTATCCATAGAAACCAAAACCAAAATGAGGAGGTGTGACATGGCTTTGATACGTTGGTACGACAGGGATCTGGAGCCCGTGGGCACCTTTGACTGGCTCCAGCAGCAAATCAATGATCTGTTCGATCTTCCGAGATTTCCGGAAACCCAGGGTTTGTTCGACAGGCGGGTTTCTCCGGCAATCGATGTTATCGAGCATTCCGACAGCTTCACCGTGGAATGCGATCTGCCGGGCATCGACCAGAAGGACATCGATATCAGCATCGCCTCCGGGGTGCTCACCATCAAGGGAGAGAAGAAGACGGAACAGAAGTCGGACAAGAGAAAGGTCTACAAAAAAGAGACCTGGGAGGGAAGCTTCCAGCGCACCATTTCGCTTCCCAGCGTAGTGGATTCCGACAAGGTGGAGGCTTCGTTTACCAACGGAGTTCTCAAGATCACCCTTCCCAAACGTGAGGAAGCCAAGACCAAGAGAATCGAATTGAAGGCGAAGTAGGAAAGGAGGTGTCTCATGGCCAAAGATGTAGAAGTTCGGAAAGAGCGAAAAGAGGAACAGGTTCGCTTCATCCGCCCGGTTTGCTTCATCTGCGAGGAAGAGGCGGGCGTGGTCACGCTGAAGCTGGAGATGCCGGGAGTTGCCAAAGACCAGCTGGATATCGACGTGGACGGCAACGAGCTGCAGATCACCGGAAAGCGGGAAGACCTCAGCGCGGAAGGAACGTACCTCATGAGGGAACGGCCCTTCGGAACCTTCCGCCAGATGTATACACTGGATGACACGATCGACCGCAGCAAGATCGAAGCGAGTCTTGAAGGCGGGGTGCTGACCTTGAAACTGCACCGCAGGGAGTCGGAGAAGCCCCGCAAGATTACCATCAAGCCGAGCTGATCTCCAGACAGCGAACACGAGCGGGATCGGGGTGACTTGGCCGCACATCCATGGCCGGGCGCCCCGATCCTTTTTTTGTGGTGCCCCCGGCAGGAAAAAGCCGCCCCTCGAGTCGGTGCACCCCTTCGAATTCCAGCGCTGCAAGATCGCTGGATTTTTACGGAAATGAGATATAGTATATTGTACCGATAGTAAAAAAATCTATCCGAACAAGCGAGGCCGGGCATGAATCGAATCCATCCCGCTTTGATTCCCCTGTTTTTGATACTCGTCTCGGTCGCTCCGGCTCCTGTCGCTTCCCAGGATGAAACAAGTCTGTTCAAGTCGATCGCCGTGGAGGTGTATCCCGGGGTAAGCGTTCCCTTCGGGAGCAGCGGCGATCTGTTCACTCCAGGTGGCAACGGCAGCCTCAGCGGAGCGTTCGGGCTGATCGAGGAGCCTCTGGTGTATGTTTCAGCCGGTCTGGACTACGATCTGGTTCCTCTTCAGGCCGAAGCTTCTCTGTCGATACTCGGCATCGGCGTAGGCGTGGGAGCATACCTGGATTTCGGCCCCCGGTTGAGCTTCCGGGGTTTTTTGACCGGCGGCCCATACTATCCTTTCTTCAACCAGAGCACGATAGACTCGCAGAGCGCTGTGTATCCGTATATCAGTGCAGGCATAGGTCTGTCATACCTCATGACTCCGGCAATCAGCCTGGGAGCAAACGCCTCCTACAGGAACTTCATTGGAACCTACGGTGGTCTTGGAGTCCAATTCGGCTGCTCGTTCTATCTGAGGGGCCAGGAGTCGAGGAGAGCCAAGCTCGAGCAAAGCCGGCGCACCTACCTGCCGGAATATCTCAAGAACGCCAGGCAGCCTGCCGCGGACGAAGGAATCCGCGTGAATGAGGTTTCGATCGAAGAACTGTTCCCGGTCCTGCACAAGTACTACGACCAAAATCCTATCGGTACCGTCCTTATCTCAAACCAGGAGCCCACCCCGGTCACCGATGTCAAGGTAAGTTTTTTCATCAAGCAGTACATGGCTTCCCCCAAGGCCTCGGGAGAGGCGTTCGGCCTGGAACCGGGGGAGCAGAGGGAAGTCACCCTGTATGCACTCCTGAACGAGAGCGTTCTGGAGGTAACGGAAGCTACCAAGGTTACCGCAGAGGTTCTCCTGGAATACAAGATACGTGGGACCTGGTACAGCGACTCCCGCAGCGAATCCGTTCGGATATACGATCGCAATGCCATGACCTGGGATGACAACCGCAAAGCCTGCGCCTTCGTCACTGCCAAGGATCCGGCGATCCTCGGCGTGTCCAAATTCGTCTCAGGCATCGTCCGCAACAACGCCAATCCGGCTGTGAACCTCAACATCCAGAAAGCCATGGGAGTCCATGAAGCCCTCGGCCTTTATGGAATCAACTACGAGATCGACCCTCAATCCGCTTACGATCAGCTTTCACGGAACCCGGAGCAGATCGATTATGTGCAATTTCCCCGCCAGACGATGGAGTACAAAGCAGGCGACTGCGACGATTTGTCCATCCTGTATGCGGCCATGCTCGAGTCTATCGGCGTGGAGACGGCCTTCATCACGGTTCCGGGACACATCTACATGGCTTTCGCCACGGAGATGAGCTCAAAGGATGCAGCAAACCAGCTGCTGGAAGCCGAGGATCTGATCATTCGCGATGATCGGGTGTGGATTCCTCTCGAGGTAACAGAGCGCGACGGGGATTTCCTGCGAGCCTGGCAGGGCGGCGCCCAGCAGTGGCGCCAGTACGCGCCGCAGAATCAGGCGGATTTTTACCCCATTCGGGACGCCTGGGTTCTCTACGAGCCGGTGGGTTCGCCCGGCATCGAGATAAAGCTGGAACCGCCGGCGGAGCAGGACGTGGTGGGGAGTTACGAAAAAAGCAGGGATGCCTTCCTGGCTCAGATCATCTTTCCGAAGATCCAGGATCTGGAGCGCCGCGTGTCCTGGAGCAAAGCGGATGTGCCCAGGCTCAACCGGCTCGGCATCCTCTACGCCCAATTTGGCGATCCGGCCAAGGCTACCGGTATTTTCGAGCGGATCCTGACCTTTGGGGAGTACGTCCCGGCTCTCATCAATCTGGGCAACGTGGCCTACATGCGGCAGGATTGGCCGGCGGCACTAGGCTACTATGAACGTGCCCAGGCTCGTCGACCTGACGACGGCACGATCAAGCTGAACATCGCCAGGACCCACCACGCCATGGAAAACTACGGCCTGGTCAAAAGGCTGTATGAGGATATTCAGAAAATGGATCCGGCTCTGGCGGAACGTTTCGCATATCTTGGAGCGGGTGCGGAAGGGAAGGCCCGCGCTGAGGCGATCTCTCAGGCAAAGGAGGCGGTACTGTGGGAAGAAGAATAGCATCGGGTATTTTACTGGTCGCGGTCTTTGTCGTCGCCGTCGGCCTGCTCGTCTCCTGCGAGCATCCGATCTTGAAGCAGGTGGAAGAGCTGGTAAACAAGGAGAAGTACGGAGCGCCCGAAGCCGGATTCGCGGCCAGCAGGACTGCGGGGTGCGTGCCGCTGACCGTCTCGTTCACGGATCAGTCGGCCGGGGATGCAGCCCGGCCAGTAACCGGCTGGGACTGGAATTTCGGTGACAGATCGAGCTCCACGGAGCAGAATCCCACCCATACGTTCACGCAGCAGGGCCGCTACACGGTGAGCCTGACCGTGACCGGACCGACAGGCTCGGACACCGAAACCAGGACCAACTACATCACTCTGGCGATATTCGATGTCAACGGCGACGGCTACAGCGACTACATCGTCGGCGAGCCGAATTATGATGTGGTCAGCAACGAAGGAAGAGCCCTGGTATACTCCGGATACAACGGTGCGCTACTTTGGGAGAAGGTGGGGGAGGAGAGCCCGGATTACTTCGGTGACGCGGTCGGTGACGCAGGTGATGTGAACGGTGATGGCTACAGCGATTTCATCGTTGGCTCCTACAACCATCCGGCGGGGAGCAGGAAGGGGATGGTAAAGGTATTTTCGGGATTGGATGGTTCGCAGCTGTACCGAATATTGGGGGAGGATAATTCCCAATCGTTTGGCAGCAGTGTCAGCGGAGCGGGAGATGTGAATGGTGATGGCTACGGCGATTTTGTCGTTGGAGCCCCTGGATATCCAAATTTCACCGTAGGCAATCGAAACGGAAAGTTCTATCTATACTCTGGATTCGATGGAGCACCACTGTATTCGGCCCAAGGCGGTACAACCAGTGATTCCCTGGGCGCCTCGGTCGGGCGGGTAGGAGATATAAACCTGGACGGCCGGGATGAATTCATCATCGGCGCCCCGGGTGCAAACAGTGGGAAAGGCCAGGCGCGCGTATACGCATTCAATGGATCTTTCTACTACATAATGAGAACATTCAATGCTCCCGATACGGACAACGACCAATTTGGTGCAGCAGTCGACGGCTGCGGCGACGTCGATGCGGACGGGCGTCCGGATGTGATCATCGGTGATCCATACTACGGCGACACGAGCTGGTTTGGCAGGGTATACGTGTACAGGGGCCACTACTGGACATTGATCGATTACGTGCAAGGAAGCGTCGGCGGTGACCAACTTGGTGTTTCGGTAGGTGGTGCAGATCTGAATCAGGATGGGTACAGCGATTACATGATGGGCAGCGAGCATTTCTTGGGAGGAACGACTCCGCAATACAGGGGCCAGGTCCGTATCTTCTCGGGCAAAACTGAATCTATTCTTTATGATATTCCCGGCGTAAATAACGGCGATCGTTTCGGCAAGGCTGTCAGCGCCGGAGGGGACATCAACCGCGACGGCTACCCGGATTTCATCGTTGGAGCACCCGGGTACAGTGCCGGCGCCTGGAACGGCAAAGTCTATGTGTACTCGGGACAGAACGGCGGTGAGATTGCCGCACGTTCGAGAACCGGCAGCAGCGCAGACAGTTTCGGCGGCAGCGTTTCGAACGGACAATAGGAAGGATTGGTCGAGCAGGATGGGTAAAATAGAAAGCGGCAACCAAGATCAAGGTTGACGCTTTTCTGTTGAGTTGCGGCTGAAATTAATGCGCACCGACCAGCGCACTCTGACACTATTCCTGTCTCAGCTGAACGGGAAAAAAC
>JAFGQJ010000049.1 GCA_016935715.1 Spirochaetales bacterium | reverse complement strand
GGACTATCGCACACTCCCGTTGATTTGTCAAGACTCGATTCTGACCGATTCTGCATTTCCATCGAAAAAATGAATTGATACGCTTCCCGCGGTTGGTTTATCCTTCCCGGGTTATGGGAGAGATCGATTGTTTGATGCTGGCTGCGGGCAGCTCCACCCGCATGGGTGCGTGGAAGATGATGCTGCCCTGGGGACGGTCGACGATGGTCGAGCACAGCGTGCGCACCGCCCTGAAGGTCTGTGCACGGGTCGTCCTGGTGAGCGGTTTTCGCGCCGACCGGTTGGTCGAGCTCTTCGAGGGCTGGCCGGGGGTGGAGGTGGTGAGAAACCGGAACTACGATGCGGGCATGTTCTCATCCGTACAGAGAGGGGCTCAGGCCGCGGGGGAGGAAGATTTCTTTCTGGCCCTGGCCGACATGCCCGATGTCACCGTGTCGACCTACCGGCAGCTGCTGCAGTGGAACGGGCGGTTGAGCCCGGCATTCGGCCCTGCGAAGACGGCATATGCGGTAATCCCCCAGTACAGGGGCAAGAAGGGACACCCCCTGCTCCTTTCCGCCCCGATGCGCGCCCGGATTCTCCAGGCCGATGTCTCCCAAACCCTGAGGGACGTGCTGGCGCGGGTGCCCACAGTGGTCGTGCCCGTAGATGAGCGGGGGATCGTTCACGACATCGACACACCGCAGGACTATCGTTCCGGCACGCAGGAAGGGCAGTCACGGGAGGGGCAGCCGCGTTGACACGAGGATATCGAAGGTCTATCCTACGGTCCAGTAAAGACAGCGGAGGACATCCATGAATCATGATTGCGTCATAACGGGCGGTCTGCTCGTCTATCCGGAGAAAACCATTTGCGCCGATCTGGCCGTATCCGGCGGCAAAATTTCCGCGGTCGCCCGGCCCGGAGAGGCGAAGGCAAAGACGGTGATCGATGCCGAGGGCTGCTACCTGCTTCCCGGAGCGATCGATCCCCACACCCACCCCGTGTATCTGGATTCCATCGCCGATACGGCGCGCAGCGCCTCGTTCGGCGGAGTCACCACGGTGATCCACTATGCCTATGCCCGGCCGGGAAACAGCCTGGTCGACAAGATCAGGGAGTTCAAGGAAGAAGCCGAAGCCACCTCCTGCATCGATTTCGCACTGCACGGAGGGTTGTTCGAAACTCTGAAGCAGGCGGATGAGATCCCCCGGGCCTTCGAGATGGGCGTCAGCTCCTTCAAGGTGTTCATGGCCTATGCCAAGCTCGGCTGGATGACCGACGACTACGCCATGGCCAAGACCATGGATATCGTGGGGAAGCACGGCGGCATGGTCTGCGTGCACGCGGAGACGGGCCTGGCCATCGACTATATCATGGACAGGATGCTGGCGGAGAAGGCCAATTTCGCCGAGCGGTTTCTGGAAACCAGCCCGGACATCGCCGAGGCGGAAGGGATATTCAGGGCCGTGTACATCGGCCGCCTGATGAGCTGCCCCGTGTACATCCCCCACATCTCCTCTGCCGAGGGCATCCGGGTGATCCGTTTCCTCAAGGGCATGGGCTACCCGGTGATCGCCGAAACCTGTCCCCAGTACCTGGGATTGACCTGGGAAAAGCTGAAGGCCAGAGGACCGCTGGGGAAGGTCGGTCCGTCGATCAAGACCGAGGAGGACCGCCTGGCTCTGTGGACGGCCATGCAGGAAGGCCTCTTCGATTCGATCGGAAGCGACCACGCGCCGAAGGACAAGAAGCCAAAGGACGATTTCTTCGAAGCCGCCTACGGCTCCCCGGAGGTGGAGACGATGCTGCCGGTGGTCTGGCACTTCGGCGTGAACCGGGGGCTGATCACCCCGAATGAGGTGGCCGCCCTCACGGCGGAGAACACGTCCCGCATCATGGGATTGTATCCCAGGAAGGGCAGGCTGGAGCCGGGCTGCGACGCGGACGTGGTTGTCTTCGACCCGAAGGAGAGCTGGACAGTCAGCACCTCCAATCAGCACAGCAATGCCTCCTACACGCTGTTCGAGGGTCAGGAGCTGCTCGGCAGAGTCAGGAAGGTCCTGTCCCGCGGGCAGCTGATCGTGGATGGAGAGCAGTTCCTGGGGTCGGAAGGCCACGGGGAGTTCCTTCCCTCCAGGGCGGGAAACTGGCGCTACCGTCAGTAGCCCGGAGTCGGGGGCAGGCGCCGTGTCCTGATCGCTCCCTGCTGCGGGCCTGCACGATCAATCGGCGAGCAGGCGGATGCGGGTGAAGATGTAGTCCAGCGTATCCTGATTGAGCACCGCCCGGTGATAGTCTGTGCCCGGCAGCCGCTTGGGATCCTGCTCGTCGAAATGGTTGCGGCTGCGGGTGGCATCGAACCAGTGAACCAGGGCGATGTCACCGTCGGCTATTTCGATGGCTGTTATGCCGCGCTTGCCAATTCCGCAGCCGGAGTTGAACAGGCAGGGAACGAGAAGCCTGGAGTTGTAGATGCTGCGCCCGCTCCTGTTGTCGCCCTTTTTATCGTAGATGCGCTCCAGCTCGGCTTTGTAACGCTGGATGTCGGTGGACAGTTTTCCTCGCTGCCGCGCCCTGGCGGTGGTATACTCCCTGCAGAGCTGCTCGATCTTGAAACGAAGATAGTCCACCTTGGACAGGGACTCGAAGAGCGGCCGGTGGGTATGACCCACGACCGATGCGATGCGGTTGGCGCTGGAAAACGAGTACACCCTGCGCTCCATGCGGTACTGACGGAGCCTGTTCTGGGACACGGAATAGCTCTTGATTCCCAATGGTCTGGCCACGTAGCGCAGCGTCAGCCCCACCAGGACGTTG
>JAFGQJ010000306.1 GCA_016935715.1 Spirochaetales bacterium | reverse complement strand
TTGCGGAACAGCAGCTCCCGCGGGCTCACCCGGCAGCCCCCGATCTCCACCGGCTCTTCGTCCATGAGGCCGAGACCCTGGATCAAAAACTTCCAAGTGTCGATGTCCGGCTCGCCGATCTTGAAGTCACAGTATCTCACCGGCTTGCCGCAGAACAGGGGGATGGTGACGCTCTCTTCGTGGTCGTGAAAGTAGCAGCGGCCCCGCAAGCCCAGGGGGGGAGGGAAGTCGTAGTCCTCCTGTCCGCCGAACGGCGTGACCTGCTTCGGCCTGCCGTTCTCCCAAATCGTTGCCGGGAGGTACAGGTCCTCCAGGTAGGTGCGCATGGACCACAGGGCCACCGGCTGGTCGCACTCCACCACGCCGAAGTCCTTGATGCGGATCGAGTCCACCTCATCCAGCTCCAGCACTGCGTCCCTGGCCATGATGTTGGTCAACCCCGGGTCGCCTCCCGCCCCGGTCAGGCAGCGAAGGCCCGCCTTCTCCCAGTCCCGGGCATAGGCCAGCTGCTCGATCGGCACGTCGGGCTGCGGGTAGATCTCATTGGAGGCCATGTCCAGGTAATCGGTGCCGGCCCGATAGGAGGCCTGCAGAATCTGGCGGACGAACATCGGTATGGTGGCGTTGATCACCAGGTCGAACCTCTCCGCCTTCATGCGGGCGCTCATCTGATCCATGTTGGAGGCATCGATTTTCTCCGCCGTGATCTTGCCGCCCGGGTTGGTCCGGGCGATCTCCTGCGCCCGGGCGGGGTCGATATCCGCGAGCACGATCTTCGACACCTCCTCCGCCTGCGAGAGCACGCCGCAGAGCACGGTGGCCTGGGCCCCGGCTCCGACGATGAATACTTTTTTCACGGGTGACCCCCTGGTTGTTCGCGAAGGTTCGGGGCACCTGGTCTAGCGCCCCATTTGCAGTAAAGGGGGCTTTCCGCCCGTTCGGACGAAAAGCCCCCGCAGGTTCCAGGGCTACTGGCTGGTCCGATCCTTGAACTCCTCCAGCCTGTGCCGGACGGTGCGGAAGTAGAAGTAGATGATGGCGAGCGGTCCCACGATGGAGACGGCTCCGGCGATGTAGCAGAATATGTCCCATGTCGAGCTTGGTGCATCCATGGTTTGCCTCCTCTTAGGCCGTTTCCACGGTCTTCTTGGCCGCGGCGTTGACGATCAGGTAGATGATCAGGGCGATCGGGGTGATGATGAGAATGCCGTACTCCTGCCACAGCTCCACGTTGCCCAACTTGATCACGTACACTTCCCAGTCCTCGCTCCAGGTTCCGAAGAAGTTGGTCCAGACGTACCAGATGATCGAGGCGATCAGTCCGAAGCCGGCCGCGGCGGCTCCGGCGGCCTTCTTCTGCGGGCGCTTGCTGAAAGCGCCGAAGTAGACGGGAATGAGGGAGGTGGTGACGATCAGGGTGGCCTGGAACACCCAGACCTCCATGATCCTCTCGAACAGCAGGGCCAGGGCGATGGAGATGGCTGCGGAGACCAGCATGCCCGCTTTTGTGACCTTTTCGACAGTGCGCTCTTTGGCGTCGGGCTTGATGATGTTGCGGTACAGGTCCACGCCGATCACGCCCCCGGCCACGAGGAAGTAGGAATCCGCCGTCGACATCGCGCAAGCAAGCACGCCGGCCACGAAGATGCCCATCACTCCGATCGGCAGGTACTGCCCCACGATGGCGAACAGTGCCTCGTTCGCCTCGACCTCGGGGATGATGGCCAGGCCGATGGCCGCGGCTCCCAGGATGCCCAGAAAGGTCACGCACCAGTCGAAGCTCAGCCACATGGGCACACCGATGGCGAAGCCCCGCTTGATCTCCCTGGGGCTCGTGGCGGCGAACATCCTCTGGAAGAAGGCGGGCTCGCAGAGCACGGCCAGGGCCGTTACGGAGTAGGCGACCAGGGTCCAGGGCGACAGGTAGCCGGCCCCCGCACGGAAGAAGTAGATCGCATCCTCGGCGCTGCCGGTCCATTCGACCAGACCTTCCCAGACCCCCGCGGTTCCTCCCACAGCGTTCCAGCCGATGATCATCGCGATGCCGACCGTGACCATCATGGCCACGAACTGGATGAAGTCGGTCATGGTCACCGCCCAGAGACCGCCGGTCCAGGTGTAGATCACCACGATCACCGCCCCGATCAGGGTGCCCAGGAAGAAGGGCATCCCGGTGATAAGGTGCAGGACGAAGCCGATGCCCATCATCTCCATCGTGTTGGTGGAGTACAGGTAGGCGGCGATGGAGGTGAACACGCCGGTGGTCTTGCCGAACTTGTTGAGGGCCACCTCCTGCATGGTGGAGCCGGAGGGGAACTTCTCCTTGAACTTCGGGGCCAGGAAGGCCATGACGATGTACATGACGGTGTACGGCAGGGAGTAGGCGAAGAAGCCCGAGATGCCCTCGAAGAAGCCGACCTCCGAGGTGCCGAACAGGGTGTCCAGGCCGTAGAAGGTGGACACCAGGGTACCGACCAGCAGGGGAGCGGTGAGCCCGCGCCCGGCCATGAAGTAGTCGTCGAAGCCTTTGCGCTTGCGGGAGAAGTAGAAACCGATGTACAGCATGAAACCCACGTAGACCAGAATTACCAGATAATCGATCCAGTGTAGCGTTACGACTGCTGCATCCAAGGTTGTGCCTCCT